>NZ_JBCNNS010000036.1:0-36279 GCF_039594335.1 Raoultella sp. | reverse complement strand
GCGCAGTACCCCGCCGAGCATAACGTCGGTCATCTCTATGAAGCGCCGGAGAGCTTAAAGCAGTTCTATCGTCAGAATGACCCGACTAACAGTATGAATCCGGGGCTCGGTAAAACCAGTAAGCAGAAGTACTGGGGAGAGCGCCAGACGAACGGCAGTCAGGTCACTGAAGAGCACTAATCAGGGATGACGAGTGACGGGATTCTGTATTACGCTGCACGCCAGAGAAACGCCTCTCCGGCAAACCAGGTTAAGGAGTCCCGTCATGTCCGAAGCGGATATGTTACACGGCGCTGAATTAGAGATCCGCGAAGCCCTGCCCGATGATGCGCACGCCATCGCGGCGCTGTATGTCTGGCACGTGCTGAACGGACGCGCCTCCTTTGAAGATATTCCCCCCACCGTCGACGAAATGCGCCAGCGGATCAAAACCGTGCGTGACAACGGGCTACCCTGGCTGGTGGCGCTGTGGCGCGGTACGATTGTCGGCTACTGCTACGCGACGTGTTATCGCCCTCGCCCCGCCTATCGCTACACGCTTGAAGAGTCGATTTATGTCGAGTCCGGTATGGGCGGACGCGGCATCGGCAGCGCCCTGCTCGCGCAGCTGATTGCAAAGTGCGAACAAGGCCCGTGGCGGCAGATGCTGGCGATTATCGGCGACGGGCATAACAATGCCGGCTCACTCGCCATTCACAAAAAATTTGGTTTTACCGTGGCGGGTCAGTTGCGTAGCGTCGGGTACAAGATGGGCGACTGGCGAGATACATTAATTATGCAGCGCCAGCTCGGCGAGGGCGACTTAACCATACCGGAATAAAAATCCCCCGCCCGCGCACGCGAGTCGGGGGGAGAGGCATTAATCGTTTTGCGCGGTCTGCGTGCCGCCTTTCAGCATCGCATTCGCCATCTGTGCCTCACGCTGCTTTTTATAGCTCAGCGCGGACGCCGGAACCGGCATCACCTTCCCGGTTTCAACCCAGGTACGCAGACGGCTGGCGTCGGCAAAGTGGGTATATTTCCCGAATGCATCCATCACCACCAGCGCCACCGGGCGCTGATTGATCACCGTTCTCATCACCAGGCAGTGGCCCGCAGCGTTAGTAAACCCGGTTTTGGTCAGCTGGATATTCCAGTTATCCCGATAGACCAGATGGTTGGTATTGCGGAACGGCAGCGTATAGGCCGGATGGGCAAAAGTGGCGGTGTCTTCTTTGGTGGTGCTCAACTGACCGATCAGCGGATACTGCTCGGTGGCCATCAGCAGCTTCGTCAGGTCGCGCGCGGTCGAGACATTGTGAATCGACAGGCCCGTCGGTTCAACGTAGCGAGTATGAGTCATGCCTAGTGCCTGGGCCTTGGCGTTCATGGCGCTAATAAAGGCGTCATAGCCGCCAGGATAATGATGGGCCAGACTCGCGGCGGCGCGATTTTCCGAGGACATCAGCGCCAGCAGCAGCATATTGCGGCGGCTGATTTGGCTGTTCAGACGCACACGTGAATAGATACCTTTCATCTCCGGCGTGTGGCTGATATCAACGGTGAGCATCTCGTCTAACGGCTGATGCGCATCCAGAACCACCATCGCTGTCATCACTTTGGTAATCGACGCAATGGGGCGAACCAGATCCGGCTGGCTCTGATAAATAATCTTTTTGCTGGCAAGATCAACGATCATCGCACTGCCGGAAGCAATTTCCGGCTGCAGGGCCGTCGCGGCCACGGGGGTTTTTGCTATCGCCTGGGGCGCAAAAGGCACAGCCAGAAGCAACGTCAGGCTGAGCAAAGAAACTCGAAATTTCGGCATCGTGAGTATTCTGAAAAGTATTCTTGCACGTTATAAACGTACGCTGCGTCGCTGGGGAACTGGCAACGCTGGCAAACCCTATCATACCCCGGCAGAATGCTGTCTGACTAATAAGAATCGTGAGCAAATGCTGCATTGCCGGCATAAATATCCATTTATGCCGGCAATAGATTCACTCATCAAACGATTCAGGCGATGGTTAACGACGACCGCCTGAAGCCTCAGCAACAGAATTAAAACAGTCGGTAACCGTATCCCCAAAGAATAACGGTTATCGCCAGCAGGACTTCCAGCACCAGCACCCCGATGGCCAGGGTGGAACTGGCAAAACTGAGCCCCTCCTCTCTGTTAATGCTCAGGAAGGTCGGTATGCCGAGATACAGCAGGTAGCCAGTGTAAAACAGCGCGATCGTCCCCACCAGCGCGCACAGCCAGACCAGCGGATAAAGCGCTACCAGCCCGCTCAGAAACAGCGGCGTGGCGACATACCCGGCAAACACCATGCAGCGTTTAAGCGATGGCCGCTGCGGGTAGTTTCTGGCCATCCACCAGATAATTCTCCCCATCACCGCGACTCCGCCCAGCATCACGGCGTAGAACACCACCGCCAGCGCCAGACCGGTAATCAGTGAAAGTTGTACCACGGTGCCATCGCCAAAGTTCCAGCCAAGCTGCGTGGTGCCGATAAAGGCGCAGATAACCGGAACCGCTGCCATGACCAGCACATGGTGCGTATAGTGGTGCGAAATCGTCTCGTTTTCGCTCTTGATAACGCTCATCTCTTGATTCGGATGAGAGAATAGTCCCCAGACATGGTTCATAGCGTCCCCCTTGTCACGGCTACGTTACAGCACTGATCCAAGTATAATTCACCCTGAGAGATTATTTTATGTACAGCAATAAAAATGCGTTCAGACCCTGTTCCGGCAGAAGTTATTGGCACACGGAGTTTGAGGACAGGGCACTGAAACCGCAGCGTACAGCGGGTATGTGAGGATTTGATTCTCTTCAGGCCGCCCTGAAAGGCGTTCAAAGATAACGCTTAGCACTGACAAGCTAAATAGTCCTGATGAGACAGACGCTTAACCTCGTTTTAAGCCCCAGGGTGTATGATTAACCCATTAATGATTGATCCCGTTGATTCTTCACGCGGCACAACCGGCACGATGAGTCGCCAGACATGCGACGAAAGCGTCAGAGGTAAAGGAGTTTATTTTTTAATGGATATCAATAATTTGATTTCACATTATGGCTACGCTGCGCTGGTGCTTGGCAGCATAGCGGAAGGTGAAACCGTCACCCTGCTTGGCGGCGTGGCCGCGCATCAGGGCTTATTAAAATTTCCCCTGGTCGTTCTCTCCGTTGCCCTGGGCGGGATGATCGGCGATCAGCTGCTGTACCTGCTGGGTCGACGCTTTGGCGGCAAGCTGCTGAAACGCTTTTCACGCCATCAGGCGCGGATTCGCAAAGCGCAGCACATGATTCAGCGCCGCCCCTATCTGTTTGTGATTGGGACCCGTTTTATGTACGGTTTCCGGGTGATCGGGCCATTATTGATCGGTGCCAGCCACCTGCCGCCAAAAGTATTCCTGCCGCTCAATGTGCTCGGTGCGCTGGTGTGGGCGCTGTTATTTACGACGCTGGGTTATCTGGGCGGGGAAGCCATTGGACCGTGGTTGCATCATCTTGATGCGCACCTGAAGCACTGGATCTGGCTGATTCTGGTGGTCGCGCTGGTGGTGGCTGCACGCTGGTGGTTCAAGCGCCGCGAGGCGAAAAAGAAAGAGTAGCGGCGAACAGGCACCGCCTGATGACCGGGAGGCCCGGCCGCGTAGAAGGTGCCTTGAAAAGAGTTAATTTTACTGCGTGGCCTGGTGGTAGCCGCCGCCCAGCGCCGCTGTCAACTGAATGCTGGCATCTAGCCACTGGCCACGCAGGCGCAGCGCGGTAATGCGTTCCTGGAGCGCAGGCAGCCTGGCCATACTGACCCGCGATCCAGGAAGGATCCCCGCGCTCATACGGGCCTCGGCCAGATTTACCGTCCGCTGCGCATCTTTTTCAACCTGCTGCTGTTGCTGGTTCTTCGCCATCAGGGTCTCAACCTGGCTGGCGGTCTTCGCCACCTGGTTCACCGCGTCAACAACCGCTTTATTATATTTCGCTACCGAAGATTATTCTGCGCGCTGGCAATATCAAGGTTGGCGTTCAGTCTGCCGCTATCGAAAACAGGCAGCGTCAGTCCGGCGGACAGCCCCATCTGCTGCGCGGAGTGGCGGAACAGATCGCTTAAGTGCAGCGCATCCTGCTGCAGGAAGGCCATCAGATTGATGTCAGGATAGAACGCCGCTTTCGCCGCATCGACCTCGCTCAGCGAGGCCTCGATATACCAGTGGGCCTCCTGCAGATCTGCACGTCGCGCCAGCAGCTCATACCCCAACTTCGTTGGCATCTGCGCGCTCACCTCAGGAAGATTAACCGGATGCAGATTCAGCGCCTGGCTCTGGCTGTTGGTCAGCGCCATCAGACGTGCTTCGATCTCTTCCATGTTGCCCGCAACGTCCGCTAGCTGCTGGTCGGTTTTGCTGACATTGATATCGTTTTCTGCCCCTTCAGCCGAGTTGGTGATCCCGCGCTGATACAGCGCCTGGTCTACGCTGACAATATTATTTTGTTCAGTTTTAACCTGCTGAAGCACGGTTTTCACCGCGGCTTCGGTCTGCCATTGCCAGTAGAGTCGCGCCACGCTGCTGGCCAACAGTTCGCGGGTTTGCGCCTCTTCCGCCACTTGTGCTTTGAGTTCACCAATGCGGGCTTTCACCAGCGCCCGGTTTTTACCCCACAGATCCAGATCCCAGCCCGCCGTCAGACCGAAGGTGCCGTTGGTGTACCATGGCCCGGTATTGCCGCCGGTATCCGTGGCAAACGGCCCCATCAGCCCCTCCGCCGACATTTTCTGCCGTTCTACATTGGCGGAGAAATTCATCTCCGGCCCTAGACTGGCTTGTGACATACGAGCCTGAGCTTCCGCCAGCCTGATGCGCTGAGCAGCAATCTGCATATCCGGCGCATTCGCCAGGGCGTGCTGAATCAGATTATTCAGCTGTGGGTCGTGATAATCCTGCCACCAGTTGCTTTGCGGCCAGCCATTCTTAACCGCCACGGGCAGATCCATTGACACAAGAGAGGCCGGTGTCTGCGGCGGCGGCGGATTGCCAATATCATGGGATGACGCACAGCCAGCCAGAGCGATGACCAGGGGGAACCCGGTCAATACGCTTTTTCTCAGAGTAAGATTCATTAGACAAGTCAGGTAACTCAAAAAGGTTGTTTATACTAAGTTAACTGAAATTAAGCCATTTAGTAATGTGTGTGACTAAACATAAAGATAATTAAAAACAAACAAATAATTCATGGAGTGATAATGAGTCAGAACATCTATGACGATCCAGATTTTTTTGCAGGATATGCCACTCTCGACCGGTCGGTAAAAGGGCTCGACGGCGCGCCGGAATGGCCGGCCATTCAACGTCTACTGCCGCCTTTAGGCGGCCTGCGCATCGTTGACCTCGGCTGCGGCTATGGCTGGTTCTGCCGCTGGGCGCGTGAACAAGGCGCCGCACAGGTGACCGGGGTTGATCTTTCCAGCCGGATGCTCGATCGCGCACGTGAAATGGGCCAGGGTGACGGTATTGATTACCGCTGCCAGGATTTACACACCCTGACCCTGCCGGCCAACTCATGCGAGCTGGTCTACAGTTCGCTGGCCCTGCACTATCTCCCTGATGTCGCTCCACTGTTCGCAGTGATTTACCACGCGCTGACCCCCGGCGGCACACTGCTCTTTTCCGCTGAACACCCTGTCTACACGGCCCCGCTACGCCAGGGCTGGCAGAAAGATGACGCCGGGCAGAAAATCTGGCCAGTTAGCCACTATCAACAAGAGGGAGAGCGCATCAGCAACTGGTTTGCCGATGGGGTGAAAAAACAGCACCGGAAGCTGGCCAGCTGGATAAACCTGCTGGTTGCCGCCGGTTTTGTCATTGAGCATCTCGATGAATGGGGGCCGACGGCAGAGCAAATCGCCGCACAGCCGGAGCTGGATGAGGAAAAAGAGCGGCCGATGATCTTTCTGCTGCGCGTCCGCAAGCCGGCATAATCAGTACACAGGCCCGGGGAGTACCCGGGCCTTGAACGTGTGGTGGCGACGCGATTTTAGCGACTGTGCTCGCATCTCTGTCAGATGGCGGCTAACGCCTTCCCCGGCCACCAGAACTGCCAGGCCATGACTATTTTAAGCTGCCGCCATTGCTGGCAATCACCTCTTTATACCAGTAAAAACTTTTTTTCTTGCTGCGCGCCAGGGTGCCGTTGCCGCTATCATCGCGATCGACGTAGATAAAGCCGTAACGTTTGGACATCTCCGCCTTCGAGGCGCTGACAAGGTCAATGGGCCCCCAGCTGGTAAAGCCCAGCAACTCCACGCCGTCTTCAATAGCTTCTCGCGCCTGCACCAGATGGTCGTTCAGGTAGCTGATACGGTAATCATCGTTAATGCTGCCGTCAGCTTCGACTTTATCTTTCGCCCCCAGCCCGTTTTCAACGATAAACAGCGGCTTCTGATAGCGATCCCACAGCACGTTAAGCAGCGTCCGCAGACCCAGCGGATCGATCTGCCATCCCCACTCGGAGCTTGCCAGATGCGGGTTTGGCACCATGCTGAGAATATTGCCGCGCGCCTTTTTGTTCAGCTCCTCGTCGGCGGTGACGCAGCCGGTCATGTAATAGCTGAAGGAGATGAAATCTACGGTCTCTTTCAGCGCCGCGCGATCGGCATCGGTGATGGTAATATTCATTCCCTGGTCGCGGAAGTAGCGCAGCATATAGCCCGGATACTCTCCCCGACACTGCACGTCGCCGAAGAACTGCCAGCTGCGATTCTGTTGCAGGGTTTCAAAGATATCTTCCGGTTTGCAGCTTAGCGGGTACATTAAACCGCCGAGCAACATATTGCCGATTTTGCCCTCGTGGACTATCTCGTGACAGGCTTTTACCGCCAGAGCGCTTGCCACCAGCTGATGGTGAATGGCCTGATAGACCGCCTCTTTACTGCTCCCTTCCGGCAGGCCGACGCCGGTCATCGGGGCGTGCAATGACATATTGATTTCGTTAAAGGTCAGCCACAGCTTGACTTTGTCTTTATAGCGGGCGAATACCGTTCTGGCGTAGCGTTCAAAGAAGCCAATCACCTCGCGGCTGCCCCAGCCACCGTAGTTTTTCACCAGCGCCCACGGCATTTCATAATGCGATAGCGTCACCAGCGGCGTGATATTGTGCCGCGCCATTTCAGCAAACAGGCGGTCGTAAAAGGCCAGACCGGCCTCATTTGGCTCCGCATTATCGCCGTCGGGGAAAATACGCGTCCAGGCAATCGACACCCGCAGGCAGTTGAAACCCATCTCCGCAAACAGAGTGATATCTTCCGGGTAGCGATGATAAAAATCGATCGCAATATCTTTGATACCGCTATCGCCAGGCACGCGTTCAACGACGTCGCCAAAGACGCCGTGTGGCTGAACGTCTGAGGTTGACAGTCCTTTGCCATCTTCCAGATACGCTCCTTCCACCTGGTTTGCCGCAGTTGCACCACCCCATAAAAACGTCTGCGGGAATCTCTTCATCTTTCTCTCCTCTGATTAATGGCTGACAGACAACAGCGGCTGGCCGGCATCGACCACGCTGGTAGATACGATGTCCAGGTCACGATAATCGTCGCTGTTGCTGATAATAATCGGGGTCGCCAGGTCATAACCGGCGTCCAGAATGGCCTGACGGTCAAATTCGAGCAGCAAATCACCGGCTTTGACCTTGTCGCCTTCTTTAACATGGGCGGTAAACGGCACGCCATTGAGCTTCACGGTGTCGATACCGACATGGATTAACAGCTCAATACCGCTATCGCTGAGCAGGCCAATCGCATGTTTGGTCTGGAAGAGTGACGCCACCTCTCCGGAGAACGGCGCGATCACTTTACCGACGGCGGGAATGATCGCCACGCCTTTTCCCAGCAGACCGCTGGCGAAGGTGCTATCGGGAACCTGATCCAGCGCCAGTACGGTTCCGGACATCGGGGCAAGAATATCGTTTTCCGATATCGGCGCAAGCGGAACGTCCGCGGCTTCCTCCCGCTTCGCCGGCAGTCCGGCAATAAAGGTCAGCGCGCAAGAGATAACCAGTGCGGCCACGATACCAATCGCCCCGCCCCACACGGTGTTGTCCATTCCATGCGGCGGAATCATCTGCGCCAGGGTGAAAATATTGGCAAAGCCAAAGGAGTAGACGTGGCTGTCGCTCAAGCCAACGATGGCCCCACCGATGGCACCGGCCACACAGCCAAAGATAAACGGACGACGCAGCGGCAGAGTCAAACCATAAATCGCCGGCTCAGTGATGCCAAAGATCCCGGCAGATACCGCAGAGCCAGCCAGCACTTTTTGCCGCGCATCGCGGGTGCGCAGGAAAATCCCCAGCGCCGCCCCGACCTGGCCCATCACCGCGGGCAGCAGCATCGGTAGCATCGAGTCCTGCCCCAGCACCGTCAGATTATTAATCATCAACGGGATCAGCCCCCAGTGCAGGCCAAAAATAACGCACACCTGCCATAGCGCCCCCATCGCCGCGCCCGCCAGCCACGGCGCGACCGTGTAGATAATCTGGTAACCGTGGGCCAGCAGCTGACTCAGCCAGGTGGCCACCGGGCCGATAGCGAGGAAGGTCAGCGGAACCACGACGGCGATGCAAAACAGCGGGGTAAAGAAGTTTTTCATTGATGACGGTAGCAGCGCATTGCTTTTGCGTTCCAGCCAGCAGCTCACCCACGATGCGAGGATAATCGGGATCACCGAGGAGCTGTAGTTGATAAACGTCACCGGGATGCCGAGAAAGTGCGCCGCCTCCGCTCCAGGAAGCTGAGCCGCATCAAAAGCCTGAATCATCATCGGATGGGTCAGCGCCCCGCCGATCACCATGGTAATAAACGGATTACCACCAAATTTTTTCCCCGCTGTATAGCCCAGAAACAGCGGGAAGAAAAAGAACAGCGCGTCGCTGGCGGCAAACCAGATTTTATAGGTTCCCTGCTGCGGAGTAAGCCAGCCGCAAACCACCGCCAGCGCCAGCAGCCCTTTCAGGATCCCCGATGCCGCCAGCACGCCGATAAACGGCGTGAAGATGCCGGAAACCACATCAATCACCTGGCCAAGCAGCGAGGTTTTTTCCCCGGAGCTGGTCACAGGCTCGCTGTCGTCCGTCAGACCCGCTTCATCGCGTACCGCCAGCCAGACATCGTGGACATGGTTACCAATCACCACCTGGAACTGGCCGCCGCTTTCCACCACCATGATGACTCCAGGGTTGGTCTTCAGCCCTTCGGCATCCGCCTTCTTGTTCTCTTTGAGTTTAAAGCGCAGTCGTGTGGCGCAGTGAACCAGACTCACAATATTCTCTTTGCCACCAACCCGGCTAAGAATATCCTGCGCGAGTGCTTTATATTCCATGCTGTTTTCCTTACTTCCGCTGCCCGCAGGCAACCGTGACTGAGTGTAAAAATAAAAAAACCCGAGAACCACGCCGGATGGCGTCGCGCTCAGGTTTTGCCTGCGTTATGCAGTAACAATCCAGTTTGCAGATAAAGGGAATTAACGCCCTTCTTTTCTCACCCGCTCGATATGGATGGCGAGAAACATAATTTCTTCCGTCGTCAGCGACCGCTGATAGCTTTTCTGTAGATGCCTACCGACGGTTTCCGCGCATTTCCACGCTTTCGCGTAGTTATCTTTCACCGCGCTGTGCAGGGTGACGTCATCATCTGCCACCACCGTGCGCGTCAGCATCCGCTGGGCAAAAAACTTCAGATGGGTGACAAAGCGCTGGTAGCTCAGCGACTCTTCGTCATAATTCAGCTGCAGTTGATACTTCACCAGTTGCAGGATTTCCTGCATCACCTGGGTGATGTGCATCACTTCCGGCATTTCGCTGTTGAGCTGCGCGGTGACCAGATGCAGTGCAATAAACCCGGCCTCATCTTCGGCAAGCTCAACGCCGAGCCGCCTGGCGATAATCGCCCGCGCCTCCTGCCCGAGCTCAAATTCCTTCGGATAAAGCCGCTTGATTTCCCACAGCAGAACGTTGCGAATCGTCACCCCATTCTTGTGCCGTTCAATAGCAAAATGGCAGTGGTCGGTCAGGGTGATATACAGACTCTCCTGCAACTTGCCCAATCGCCCGCGCGCCAGTTCAATAATCCGATCGCAGGTGGTCATCACTTCTAACGGTATCTGACTGAGTAATTCACCTAAACGGCCAACCAGTTCATCGCTTTGCAGCGCGAAGATCTTTTCAATTTTACTTTCGTCCAGTGAGTCGCCGACGCGTTTCTGAAAGGCTAGCCCTCGCCCCATCACCACCTGTTCGCGTCGCTGCTCATCTAAAACAACCACCACATTATTATTAAGAACTTTGGCGATTTGCATATGAACCCCAGAAACAAAAAAACCTGACCCCCAACAGATGCCAGGAAATCAGGTTTTGCCTGCCGAAACAGTAGCAATCCAACACCCGCACTGTAGCAATTTCTTCCGCCGTCTCAACCATCGAAGCAGAAAAACGTGATGCGGATCGCGACTAATCCACTTATCTACTTCGGTTGTGGTAAAGAACGCTGTTCAAACGCACGGTATTCCAGCGAATAAAACGACGCCTGTCGCCGATGATAGGCGGAATCCACGCAGCCTATACCGACAAACGCACCGGTAAATTCGCCATAGCGGCTGTATTCATCAGAAAACAAGGCGGTGCTGTAGGTCTGACCTATCGCATGAAAGGTCTGATTGTCTGGCGACCAGAAAAACCGTGTCGACTTTCCGTCAATCGCCAGCCGCAGATAAACCGGGCCATCCGCGCCAGCCACCGTTCCGAGATGATCTTCCCGCTTCAGACCATTATCGACATGAATGACATAAAATCGCGAGCACCGCTGCCGATCGTCATAGCTTTTCTGCAGGAACAGATAGTTCATGTTGTCGTAGTACAGCACCAGTCCGGCGCTGTGCTGGAACACCTCGGGTTGAAAATCCATGCAAGCCGTCAGCGTGGCGTACACCGAGGTCAGTTTCCGCGCCAGCAGACTGACGCGGTTCTCCGAACACAGCGACTCCTGACCGCGTAGCGTCAGAGCGCCTTCTTCGGGCGCATAGCGCGTAAAGTCCGCAGCCGGAATACGCGGCGCGTACCAGCCAGGCGGCAATACCTGCGCAGCAAAATCGACCCGCTCAACCCGCTCCGCCTGCTCATCAACGGCGGTCGATGGCCCCAGCCCGACATATTCCTGCGCCAGGTTGCCGCCCGCACTCAGGCGCAGCCACCCCTCCTGAGTCCAGCGCATTTTTTGAATGGCGGTCTCCCGCCCCAGCGTACAGGCCAGTTCCGGAAGCAGCGGTCGGGCGCACAGATGGGCAAGAATGACATTCCCGCGGTCATCTTCGACATAGCTGGCGTGACCGGATTTTTGCAGCGCCGACGCCGGGTTAAAACACTGCCGCCGCAGATAATCTTTATCAAACGCCGATGCCGAGGTTTTCTCGATATGTACCGGCTTTTGCAAATCCTCCGCTCGCGCCGAGGTTAGCAGTGGGCTGTGCGGATCTTTTTCATAAGGGCCGAGAATATGCCGCGCCCGCCCGAGGGTTACGCAGTGGCCGTAGCCCGTGCCGCCCTCGGCGCACATCATGTAATAATAACCGTTACGCCGGGTGATATGCGCCCCTTCCGCCATGCCATATACCCCTTGCCAGATACGCTGCGGATAGCCAATCGGCGCTTTCGCCTGCGGATCGTACTCCACGATGGAGATTGCCCCGGAGCAGTCATCCCGGGTCTCCCAGCCGACGGCGACAATCCATTTTCTACCGTCATCGTCGTGGAAAATAGAGGCGTCATAACCCACAGAGTGGATGTAGACCGGCTCACTCCATGGACCGCTAATTTCCGCAGCGCTGACCAGATAATTATCGACATCAAAATAGCGACCATTCATCGCGTTCATCATGCCGTACACCACGTAAAAGAGCTGGTCGGTTTCACACCAGGTCAGACACGGTGCCCAGATACCTTTGGCGGAGCGCAGTTTGCGCAGATCCAGCATTTGCGGATCGTTGAGCACGTGGGCGCGTAACGTCCAGTTCTCTAAGTCGGTGGAATGATAGACCGGAATGCCGGGAAACCATTCGAATGACGAAACGGCAATATAATACTCATCGCCTCGCCGACAGATTGCCGGATCAGGATTAAAACCACGTAATACTGGATTTTTAATCATTAACCACATCCTTTTTAAATTATAACGTACTGTTTTTTTTCCACCATCGCCTGAGACCGATCGGATAAAGAATAACGGCGCATAATGATCACCAGCGCCAGTACCAAAACCGCTGGTAATACGGTAAAAATTAATTTAATCGTCAGAATAGCCGTCTGCGGCTGCTGCGGCACACCACCGATATAACCGCTCCATGACAATAACCAGCCCATCAGCGCACCACCGATTGCAATACCTAATTTGATAGCAAAAAGATTGGTTGAAAAAACGATACCGCTCATTTTCTTACCGGTAGCGCGTTCAATCGCATCGACGACATCCGAGAGCATCGCCCATTGCAATGGTGTGGCCGCCAGTTGAATAAAGTTGATCGCAATAATAAAGGCAAGAATAATGACTAGCGACGACCGGGCAAAGAAATAGAGTAGTGCAAGTAATATCGCCTCGAGCAACATTGCCAGCTTAACCCCCCGAACTTTATCCATGTCACGGAAAATATATACCGATAAAATCGTCCCGGCCAATCCGGAAATAATGGATATGGTGATCATCACGCTGCTCATGTCACTGCGATGCAGAACATAATTACAGAAGTAAATAATGCTCCCCATTTTAAAGATAACCGCTACCAGGTTGACAACGTTGAGCGTAAAGAGGATGCGCCAGTCGCGGTTTTTCAATAATATACGTAGATCCTGCAACAGACTCCCGCGATTAACATCGATTTCCGCGATCGCGGTCTCTTTGGTGAGGAAGAAACAAAGGTAAAACAACATAATACCCAGGCTGCTAATCAGCACCATGGTATAAAAATAGCCATGCTGGATATTCCCTTTCCCTAACCACGCCACCGCAGGAAACGCGGCCACGGAGACTAATAGCCCGCCGGCGGAGCTCATGGCGAAGCGCCAGGATTGCAACGACACCCGTTCGACAGAACTCTGGCTGATATTGTTAATCATCGCGCAATAGGGAACATTAATAGCGCTATATAACAGCGAGAGCAGGGTATAAGAAACGTAGGCATAAATCAGCTTGCCGGTATAGGAAAAATCAGGCGTATAAAAGGTTAACATGCACATTACGCCAAAAGGAATGGCGAACCACAGTAAATAAGGGCGAAACTGACCATATTTGGTCCGCGTGCGGTCCGTCACTGCGCCGATCCCCACATCAAAAAAGGCATCAATGATCCGGACGGCTAAAAACATCGTCCCCATATGCGCCGGTGACAAACCAAATATATCCGTATAAAAATAGGTCATAAATAACATGATGGATGACCAGACCAAATTACAGGCGGTATCTCCAAGTCCATAACCCATTTTCTGATACCAGTTTAATGGCATGATTCTGTTCATTGACCGTAATCCCATATAAAAAGAGATTGTTGCTGATGACAAAACCATTGTCGGCCCATCGGCCTCTTCAATATGTATAAAGAGAGGATAGCCATATAATAAAAGTGAACCTGCTCTGTGATGGCTATCGCATTTACATTAAGAACGCTTTTTGTTTTATTTGCCGATCGGCATATAGTATAAAAAAGGAGGCGGTTTATGCATGATGACCCGGTAACATATGAAAATATCATTACGCTGACACAAGAACTCTACTACCTGCAGCAATATAATCTTCCCGAGTATTCCGGCGATGATGTGAAGACACATTTTCACTTTATGTATGAATTAATGTGGTTCGATCGTTCCTGTGGTTATTTTGGCATCAACGATCGTCGGATCCCGATAAAAAACGGCACCTTGATTTTCGTTCCGGCACTGATCCCTCATGCGATGTACCTGACTCCTGAGTACAATCACAACCGCTATCTGTTCCAGTTTGAATTTGATTTTCTAAACCCGCTGGCGATAAGCCATTTTTCCCGGAAAAAAGATCGCATCCGGGTGCTGTATCCGGATCCCGCGACTGGCGTGCAGTTGACGGCGCTTTTTGACTGGACCATCAGTCTGGGAAAGAAACCAGATCACCAGGCGGTATTTTTGAAAAGCATCGCGCTGCTGATGGAGTTCGTTTTCTCACTGAACCACAACGATGAGACGTTCCCGCATGCTCCCGGAAGCGACTTTGTGAGCAGGGTACGGCAATTATTATATGAGATTGAAGAGCATAAAGCCTGGGAGACCACCGCGCTCGAGGCGGCACACCGGTGTCAGGTATCGAAGTCCTACTTTTCGCGAATGTTTAAGCGGCTGTTTAACATGACGTTTAAAGAGTATATTTTTCTGCGTAAGCTCAAGGTGGCGGTACAACTGCTGACCTCCAGCCAGCTAAAAATTGTCGATGTAGCCCAAACCGCCGGCTTTACCGACAGCGCCTATTTCTGTTTACGCTTCCGTCAGCACCTCGGCTGCACGCCGCTGGAATTTCGCGACCGTCTGGATAACCGACACGTCGGATAACAACTACCCGCACCGCGGGAAGCTGTCCGTCCGGCCTGTCGATTCAGAAAGTCACCACGGTTTTCCACTCGATGACCCAGGCATCCTGAGTCTGAGCGACGCCGCCCGGGCGATGCCAGTACTGCAGTCCCGGCTGCAGCTCAAGCCACGAAATCGGACGCAGACGGTAGTACAGTTCAGCATTCACCGAATGCCCGGCTACCGGCTGATAGTTCGCCGCAGAGTAGTCCGTGGCCCCGCTGACCTCATTCCTGTACTGCTGGTTGCGCGCGTAATGGTTGCTCATATCCATCCAGGTCAGGCCAAAGCCCAGCCAGTCTTGCGGGCGGGCGTCAAAGAGGCCACGGTAGCGCATTGATGCGGCCAGGGAGGTATGGATGTAGTTGCTGCGCTGATCGCTATAGCTACCGCTCAGCGAGACACTCATCCCACGCTCGGGGTCGTCGGCATGGCGGGTTATCTGCTGGTTCATCCCGGCATACAGAAACCAGGTGCGATCGTGTTGCGCATATCCTAGCGGGTCGCTGGCCCCGGGGCCGCCGGATTTTCCGCGATACAGATCGCTCTGCGGCGCGTTGGTATAGATCACCCCGAGGTTATAGGCGCCGGAAAGGCCGTTGATTACCGGCCGTGCTTCGATCTCTACCGGCAGCAGAATGCCTTTACTGCCTTTTGTCGACCAGCTCCACGCGTGGCTGCGGGAAGAGGCCTTCGGGTTCTGCTCCATGACACCGCCCTTCAGCGTCAGCGTCGGGGTCAGCTTATATTCCGCGGTCGTTCCCCAGGTATGGACGTTCCAGTTGTTCCAGGTCATCGAGTTGGCGGACTTGCCACCGCACTGTGAAAGCAGCTGAAAATCGCAGGGGATAATCTGATCGAAGGTCTGCACCTTATTCATCATCCCGATACGCCACGTCAGACGGCGGTCATCGAAGCTACGGGCAAAGGTCAGCCAGCCAAGACGGGTAATGGACTGGCCTCCCCAACTTTCCTGTGCCAGATCGTTAAAATTAACCCGTGGATCCTGTAGACGTTGGGTGGTCAGGTTATCATCGTGGTTACGGTTAACGATATTCCCCTCGACGCGTGCATCCGGGATCCCGGTCCAGCGTTCCAGGTCCTGGGTAAAGGTCAGGGCAACTTGATCGATATAGGCCAGCTGTTTATCATGGTTATACCCGCCACCGGCGTTGTAACCCATTTCATTGAGGTAGCCGAGATTATAATTAAATCCGTTATCTTCGAGGATCGGGCGAATCCCTGCCATCTCTCCAAGCAAACCTTTTTGCGGTTTCTCAAAACCTAATACCGTACCGTTCCATTTTTCCGCTTCCGCAGCAAACGCACCGGAAGTTAACAGAGAAAATGTCACTATCAACAGGAAGAAATTTATTTTTTTGTTGTGCATAATGATATCCATTGTAACTGAATAAAGGTCATAGCTAGCCCCAGGCAATAAACCGGCCCGTTTTTAATCTTCATATTTATTTTTTCAATACCTGCCCGTCAGTCATTCAACCGCTTTACTGATGCAAACGATGAGAGCATAACCCATTGTTTTAAATAACCATTTAACTCCTCGAAAAATAAAAAGCAAAAAAAAACCTAAGCATTTCCGCCATGAATGGCGGAAATGCTTAGGTTTTGCCTGTAATCAGTAGCAACCCTGAATATGTGGACAGCACAATATCACTCAGCGACAGAAATGCCCATCAGCAAATGCTCCCGGAGTAATAAAATGTGAGCGATTTAACAATCTTCCCTAATAACGGGCAATGGCTAGCGCAATGTCCGCAGAGGTTTTCAGCGTGCGTATTTCATTAAACAGCACCAGCGCCTCAGCATATTCTTTGCGTAAATAACTGAGCCACTGTTTAATTCGCGCAACATGATACAACCCGGTATCACCCTGTTTTTCCAGGCGTGTATATTTTTTTAGTAGCACCACAACCTGGGGCCACGACATGCGCGGTTCGTTATATTTGATAACCCGGCTTAAATTTGGTACGTTCAGCGCGCCGCGACCAATCATCACCGAGTCGCAGCCGGTGACCGCCAGACAGTCCTGTGCGCTTTGCCAGTCCCAGATTTCGCCGTTAGCGACAACCGGAATTGACAACCGCTGGCGGATTTCGCCAATCGCCGCCCAGTTGATCCTCTCGGCTTTATAAGCGTCTTCTTTCGTGCGTCCGTGAACAACGAGCTCCGTCACGCCGGCCTGCTCTACCGCATCGGCAATTTCGAACTGGCGTGCTCCGCTGTCCCAGCCCAGGCGAATTTTGACCGTCAGCGGCAGATGATCCGGCACCGCTTCGCGCATCGCTTTTGCGGCGCGATAGATCAGCTCCGGGTCTTTAAGCAGCGTCGCCCCGCCGCCGCTGCCGTTTACCAGCTTTGACGGACAGCCGCAGTTCAGATCGACGCCCCACGAACCCAACGCCACCGCCCGCGCGGCATTTTCCGCCAGCCATTGTGGATATTGCCCCAGCAGCTGCACCCGGACGCGAGTGCCGGAAGGCGTGCGGCTTTGGTGATGGAGTTCCGGGCACAGTTTGTAGAACGATTTTACCGGCAGCAGCTGATCCACCACCCGCAGAAATTCGGTGATGCACAGATCGTAATCATTAACCTCGGTCAGCAGCTCGCGCACCAGCGAATCGAGCACGCCTTCCATCGGCGCCAGTAATACACGCATATTGTTACCCGGAAAAAAAGAGGCGCTATGGTAGCGCCTCTGTACGTTGGTTGAAAGATCTCAATGTCGTTCGGCTGCACTTACCGGGTCGCGGTGTGCAATAAGACAGGGATACCGCCATTGGCGTTACGCTTTTTTGCCGCATCGTGAGTTGCAAGGTTGTGTGGCGACCGCGAGACAACAGCGCAGCGCCCCGCGCTCCCTGAGACCTTCTCACGATTATTTATCGCAGGATTCTTCAACATCCATTCCGCAGGCCCGAAGGTTCCATTACTCTATCAACTCTATGTCTGGAATTCATGATGTGATCGGTAGCACATTTCAAGGTTTAATTGTATGATGAATATGGTTCATCAAGGGTTATTACCATGAGTAAATCGCTGAATATTATCTGGCAGTACCTGCGGGCTTTTGTCCTGATCTATGCTTGTTTATACGCCGGGATTTTTGTTGCTTCCCTGCTGCCCATTACGATTCCCGGCAGTATTATCGGCATGCTGATTTTGTTCGTTCTTCTGGCGCTACAGATTATGCCGCCGAAGTGGGTCAACCCCGGCTGCAACATATTGATTCGCTATATGGCGCTACTGTTCGTGCCCATCGGCGTTGGCGTCATGCAATACTGGGATCTGCTGCGAGTGCAGCTCGGCCCGGTGGCAATCTCTTGCACGATCAGTACATTAGTGGTCTTCCTGGTGGTGAGCTGGAGCTCACATCTGGTTCACGGCGAGCGTAAAGTGGTCGGTCAAACTGAGGACGTCAAAGATGATGCATGAGATCTGGTGGTCCTTGCCGCTGACGCTGATCGTTTTTTTCCTCGCCCGCAAGCTGGCCGCGCGGTTTAAATTTCCGCTGCTGAATCCCCTGCTGGTGGCAATGGTAGTGATCATCCCGTTTTTGCTGATCAGCGGTATCTCCTACGATCGCTATTTTCAGGGCAGTAAAATTCTCAACGATTTGCTTCAGCCTGCGGTCGTGGCGTTGGCCTTCCCGCTGTATGAACAACTTCACCAGATACGCGCCCGTTGGAAATCAATCATTACCATCTGCTTTATCGGCAGTGTTGTCGCGATGGTGACCGGCACCACCGTCGCGCTGCTGCTCGGCGCGACACCACAAATTGCCGCGTCCATTATGCCGAAATCGGTCACCACACCGATTGCGATGGCGGTCAGCGGAAGCATTGGCGGTATTCCGGCCATCAGCGCGGTGTGCGTCATTTTCGTGGGGATTCTCGGTGCGGTTTTCGGCCACAGCCTGCTTAACCTGATGCGTATACACACCAAAGCCTCGCGAGGCCTGTCGATGGGGACCGCATCCCATGCCCTGGGGACCGCCCGCTGTGCGGAACTGGACTATCAGGAAGGGGCTTTCAGCTCCCTGGCGCTGGTGTTGTGCGGGATTATCACCTCGCTGGTGGCGCCCTTTTTGTTCCCGGTGATTCTGGCTATTGTCGGATAAATGTGACATTTATCACATTTATTACTGCAACAAAAACATATTGCATAAACAATGAGATATTAATCACATATATGGGCTCCCCCCGCCCGTACACTAGATTCCCATTACATTGTTATGAGGCAACGCCATGCACCCACGTTTTCACGCTGCTCTTCCCCTTCTGGCGGCAGACCTGCAAGCGGCCATCGCCCCGATGCTGAACGACCCGCACTTCCCGGCTTTACTGGATGCCGGTCAGGTCGCTACTCTGCGAAACGCAACAGGCCTCGATGAAGACGCGCTGGCCTTTGCGTTGCTGCCGATTGCGGCAGCCTGTGCGCGCGCCGACCTTTCCCATTTTAATGTTGGCGCCATCGCCCGCGGCATTAGCGGAACCTGGTATTTTGGCGGCAACATGGAGTTCCTCGGCGCCACAATGCAGCAAACCGTGCACGCGGAACAAAGCGCCATTAGCCACGCCTGGCTGCGCGGCGAACGGTCGCTCAAGGCCATTACCGTCAACTACACCCCCTGCGGCCATTGCCGTCAGTTTATGAATGAACTGAACAGTAGCCAGGTCCTGCGTATTCATCTGCCGGGCCGCGAAGCGCATTCGCTGCAGCACTATCTGCCGGATGCCTTCGGTCCGAAGGATCTGGAGATTAAAACGCTGCTGATGGATCAACAGGATCATGGTTTCCCGCTGACCGGCGACATCCTGGCGCAGGCGGCTATTCAGGCCGCCAACCGCTGCCATATGCCATACAGCCACTCGCCTTCCGGCGTCGCGCTGGAGTTGAAAGACGGCACCATTTTCGCCGGTAGCTATGCGGAAAACGCGGCGTTTAACCCGACGCTGCCGCCGCTACAAGGGGCGCTCAATCTGCTGAGTCTTAACGGCTATGACTATCCGGATATTCAGCGCGCTATTCTGGCTGAGAAAGCCGATGCGGCGCTGATTCAATGGGATGCGACCGTCGCAACGCTGAAAGCATTAGGTTGTCAGAATATTGATCGCGTCCTGCTCGGCTAATTTTGCCGTCATGCGGGCCCCATCGGCCCGCATTGTTGAAAATCCCGGCAATTAAACGATGGTTTCTTGCTCTTGCCCGGCGGGTAAAGTAGCCTGATAGCTCCATTGTCCACATGAGTCAGGTGAATGTTAAAGCGTGTGTTATACAGCCTGTTAGTCCTGTTCGGCCTGCTGCTGTTGACCGTGCTGGGTCTTGACCGTTGGATGAGCTGGAAAACCGCTCCATATATCTATGATGAACTCCAGGATCTGCCCTACCGCCAGGTTGGGGTCGTGCTCGGTACCGCCAAGTACTATCGCACCGGAGTGATTAATCAATATTATCGTTATCGTATCCAGGGTGCGCTGAACGCTTACAATAGCGGTAAGGTGAACTACCTGCTGCTGAGCGGTGATAATGCGCTGCAAAGCTACAACGAACCGATGACCATGCGCCGCGATTTAATCAAAGGTGGCGTCGACCCCGCCGATATCGTGCTCGATTATGCCGGGTTCCGTACCCTCGATTCTATCGTGCGCACCCGGAAGGTTTTCGATACTAACGACTTTATTATCATTACCCAGCGCTTCCACTGCGAACGGGCGCTGTTTATCGCCCTGCATATGGGAATTCAGGCGCAGTGCTACGCGGTGCCTTCGCCGAAGGATATGTGGAGCGTGCGTTTACGTGAGTTTGGCGCCCGCTTTAGCGCGCTGGCGGATCTCTACGTTTTCAAACGCGAACCCCGCTTTTTAGGGCCACTGATTCCGATTCCGACGTTGCAGGAAGTGCCTGAAGGGGCGCAGTCCTATCCTGCCGTAACGCCAGAACAGCTGCTGGAACTGCAAAAGAGTAAGTGACGGGCCATTGATGACGACACGCTTTCGAGCGATGCATGCCTACGGTGTCGTCCCCCTTCCCCAAGGGTCGCCTTGCGCGGTAAGTCATTTATTGTGGCCTGGTTGAGGTAAACGGTCGTTCGTCGTTCGGGCGCAGTACCGCGCTAAGCGCAGTCCCCCTGCAACCTGCCGGAGACCACGACAGCAACCCGCCACTTACACTCAGGCCGTCGTAAAAATGGCCAAAAAAAGCCCGCGCAAATGGCGCGGGCTGGATAGCAACGGACAATTATTTTTTGCGCGCGTATTTCAACGAATCCAGCGCTACGGCGAAGATAATGATCGCCCCTTTGATGATGTATTGCCAGTAAGGGTTTACGCCGATATAGGTCAGGCCATAGTTGATAACGGTGAAAATAATTACCCCGGTCACCACGCCAAGCACCGTACCCACGCCACCACTGAACGACACGCCGCCGACGACGCAGGCCGCAATTGCATCCAGCTCATACATAAAGCCGAGGTTGTTGGTAGCCGAACCGATACGGCCAGCCTCCAGCAGACCGCCAAAAGCATAGAACACACCAGACAGGGCATAGATCATCAGCAGGTTCAACGCCACGTTCACACCTGAAACTTTGGCCGCTTCCGGGTTACCGCCGATGGCAAAAATGTTTTTACCAAAACGAGTTTTATTCCACAGGATCCACACGAAGAAGACCGCAATCGCTGCGTAGAACGTAATGTACGACAGGCGGAACGACCCCAGCGCAACAAAACCTTGCGCGAAGTGCGAGAAGTGGCTGTCAAAACCGGAAATGGGCGATGCGCCGACAAAATCGTAGTACAGGGAGTTGATGCCATAGACAATGATCATCGTACCGAGGGTAGTGATAAACGGCGTCACGTTCAGATAAGCGATAATAATCCCGTTAATCAACCCGATAACCGCACCGATCGCGCAGACCAGCAGGATCACCAGCGGAATAGGCATCGTCGCCATATCGGGAAATACCTTGTTGGCATTGTCGACAGCCTGGAGCATGGTAGCGGCGATAACGGCCGCCAGCCCGACCTGACGACCGGCAGAGAGGTCGGTACCCTGGGTCACAATCAGCCCGGCCACGCCGAGCGCGATAATAATACGCACCGAAGACTGAGTCAGGATGTTACTCAAGTTCAGCAAACTTAAGAACGTGGGATCCTGGAAAATAATAATGGCCAGCAAAACCAACAGAACAACGTAAATCCCACCGTCTTTCAGGTACGTGAGAAAACTTTTTTTATTTAACGCACTCATGAGAAGCCCCTGCTCTTAAAGATGCAACGACGCAAGACGTAAAATTTCGTTCTGCGTAGTAGTTTTTGTCTCAACAATTCCGGCAACGAGACCATTGCTCATAACCAGAATACGGTCGGTAATACCCAGCAGCTCCGGCATCTCGGAGGAAATAATGATGATCCCTTTATTTTTCTTTGCCAGCTCAGCAATCAGCTGATAAATTTCGAACTTCGCGCCAACGTCAATCCCACGCGTGGGTTCATCAAGCATCAGAATTTCCGGCTGGGTTAATAGCCAGCGACCAATAATAACCTTTTGCTGGTTACCACCGGACAACGAACCAATTTGTGTATGCTGGCCGGGGGTTTTCACGCGCATCGAGTCAATAACCCACTGGGTATCGCTTTTCATGCGGGAATTGTCCAGCAGACCCACCTTGTTTTTATATTTCTTAATATTGGAGATCAGCGAGTTAAAGCCGATATCCAGATAAGCATAAATACCGGTGGAACGGCGTTCTTCGGTGACTAACGCAAAACCATGGTTAATGGCTTCATTCGCACTATGGTTATTGATCTTCTTGCCATGCAGCGTAATCGTGCCGCCTGATTTTTCGCGGATACCGAAAAGCGTTTCGACAATATCGGTACGTTTAGCGCCCACCAACCCGGCGATACCGAGGATCTCCCCCTGACGCAGATCGAAAGAGACATCTCGAATCGATGGCTGACGCAGCGAAGTCAGGTTGCGTACTTCCAGAATGGTCTCACCCGGTGTGTTGTGCTTCTCCGGGAAACGCTGGGTTAAGGAGCGCCCCACCATCATGGCGATGATCTTATCCATATCCAGACCTTCCAGCGACTGGGTGGCAATCCACTGACCATCACGCAAAACCGTTATTTCATCGCACAACTGGAAGATCTCTTCCATCTTGTGAGAAATATAGACAATGCCGCAGCCACGTTCTTTCAGCTTACGGATAATCTTAAACAAATGATTAACTTCTTTCTCGGTCAATGATGACGTAGGCTCATCCATAATGACGATTTTCGCGTCATAAGAAAATGCCTTGGCGATTTCAATCATCTGCATTTGCGATACTGATAACGTGCCGACGCGGGCGCGCGGATCGATATCAATATCCAGTTCATCAAATATCCCTTTGGTATCGAGATACATTTTTTCCTGATCGACAAACATACCTTTGGTGGGATAACGTCCCAGCCACATGTTGTCCATCACTGAACGTTGCAATACCAGGTTTAACTCCTGGTGAACCATTGAAATACCGTTTTCCAGCGCTTCTTTCGCTGAATGGAAATCGATCTCTTTCCCCTGAAAAAGAATACTACCGGAATCTTTTTGATAGATTCCAAAAAGGCATTTTAATAATGTCGATTTACCCGCACCGTTCTCTCCCATCAATGCATGAATAGAATGAGGACGGACTTTCAGATTGACATTATCAAGTGCCTTGACGCCAGGAAACGATTTGTTGATATTGCTCATTTCCAACAAGAATTCGCCTGACCGTTCGCTATTATTGCTGACCATAGTTGTACCTGGCTGCGTTCATGCACACCCCAACCGACGCATTCGCGTCGTCATCAGGGTCGGGTTCTGTATCAGGAATAATCGGGCGTGAATATCCGGGATATTTCAGGTTGCCGCAGCATTCGCTTTTCGGCAACCCGAACAGTGCCAGGGAGAGCTCTCACGCCCGTAACTCAATAATTATTTACCGATAAACTGGCTCAGATTGTCTTTATCTACGCCAACATAAGGTACGCGGACAATCTTATTCTCAATCTTCCAGTTAGTACCCGCTGCCGCTTCTTTACCATCGGCCAGGTTTTTCGCCAGATCGAAGGTTGCTTTCGCCTGGTTGTTAGCATCGTTCAGCACGGTACCGGCCATAGCGCCAGATTTTACCAGCGCCAGCGCTTCAGGCAGGGCATCGACGCCGAATACCGGAATACTGCTCTTATTATGAGCCTTCAGGGCTTCAACCGCGCCCATTGCCATCGCATCGTTGTTGGCGATAACCACTTCAATCTTGTTGGCGTTCGGGCCAGACAGCCAGGCATCCATTTTATCTTTCGCCTGAGCGGTATCCCACATCGCGGTGTCCATCTGCAGTTGCTGAGTCTTCAGACCTTTGTCATTCAGCTCTTTAATCACGTAGGTGGTACGCGCTTCAGCATCCGGGTGACCCGGTTCGCCTTTCAGCAGGACATATTGAATCTGACCGTCTTTGTTCAAATCCCAGTTCGGATTGGCTTTCCAGTGCTTGGCAATCAGGTCGCCCTGAATAATCCCGGACTCTTTGGAGTCAGTACCGACGTAGAAGGCTTTGTCATAGCTGTCCAGTGCTTTGCGGGACGGCTCTTTGTTAAAGAACACCACCGGCACGTTCTGGCCGCGCGCTTTTTCGATAACGGTGCCAGCCGCTGCCGGGTCCACCAGGTTAATCGCCAGCGCCTTCACCCCTTTTGCCAGCAGGACGTCAATCTGATCGTTCTGTTTGGACTGGTCATTCTGCGAGTCATTCATCAGCAGCTGAACGTCTGGTGCTGATTTGCCATCTTTCTCAATCGCCTTGCGCACGACCGACATAAAGTTGTCGTCATATTTATAAATGGTTACACCGATGCGGGTATCCGCAGCGTGTGCCGCGGCACCAAATAACATGCCAGCCATAACAGCAGACAGAGTTAACACCTTCTTATTCATGGAATCTCCGGTTTTATTATGCAGGGTCGTTGGTGTGAAAATAGTCGGCGGGGACTTGTTGCATTACTGTTACCGCACAACAACATTCACGACTGTAAATTCTCTCTTCCGTGTAGGGTAACGCTCCAGAAATACGACTTTATTAAGCGTTTAGCGCCTTATTCCTACGGTAAAAGTGATTAATCACCGTGACAGAGTGGTTCAGACTAGTAAACGAGGCCATCATAATCAGTTGAATGTTAATATACTGTGAATTTACTCACAGATTGAAAGCGGTTACATAAGACACATCATCAGTTAGTGATCGGCCCCGCAATTTGCCGCGGCATCACCGAGTGACGGCGTACCAGCGTCGGCATAAAGCAATGACGCGCTTCATGATCCAGTTTGCCTGCCGCCCCCAGCAGCGCCAGCTCCGTTGCCAGCTTCGCCATTGACATGACTGGATAGCGCACGGTCGTCAGCTGTGGGTCGGTGTAACGAGAAATCGGGATGTCGTCAAAGCCGATAAGCGACAAATGCTGCGGTACCGCAATGCCATTATCTTTGAGCGTCGTCAGCGCTCCCGCCGCCATGCTGTCATTGTAAGCAAAGACCGCGGTCAGGCCTAAATTGCGCCCCAGCAGCTCAACCATAGCCGCCTCTCCACCCTGCATATCCGGCGTGCCTGAGCCGATCCAGCTGTCTGGCGCGATAATGTTTTGTTCCTGTAACGCCTTAAACCACCCTTCCCGTCGCATATCGTCATCTTCGATGCCGTGGTTTGAAGAGAGGTAGCCTATTCGCTGGTGGCCGTGGTTCAGCAGCATCCGCGTGGCCATCAGTGCCCCGCTGACGTTATCCAGCCCCACGCAGCGATGCGCGTAGCCGGGTACGATACGGTTAATCAGCACCATCCCCGGAATATGCTCCATAAAGTCGCCAAGCTCTGCATCGCTGAGGGCTTTGGAATGGACGATCAACGCAGA
The DNA here is from genome assembly GCF_039594335.1 of Raoultella sp. Lineage (NCBI taxonomy): Bacteria > Pseudomonadati > Pseudomonadota > Gammaproteobacteria > Enterobacterales > Enterobacteriaceae > Klebsiella > Raoultella sp. The sequence continues at coordinate 10,710 of NZ_JBCNNS010000036.1, read as the reverse complement.
ACAGCGCTGGCGAATCAGCACCTCGATGGCATGACGCTCTTTTTCCGCCTCATGATAGCTATTGCCGATCAACACATATTTCTGATGCTGCTGAGCGACCGTATCCACCGCTTTCACCAGCGCGCCGAAAAAGGCATCCGACACATCCATCACCACCACGCCAATGGTGTCGCTGACCTGCGTCGCCAGCGCCTGCGCATTGGCGTTCGGCCGATAGCCCAGTTGCGTTACCGCTTTCATTACATTTTCCCGCGTATCCGGGCTCACCAGCGCGCTGTTGTTCAGTACGCGCGAGACGGTGGCCACAGAAACGCCCGCCTGACGGGCGACATCACGAATGGTGATCATGCTTACCGCCCTTAAGAGAATTGCAATACGTCACACCCACCTCCTGTGTTCAGCAAGGTGGTTATTCTGGCAGCGACATGCTGCACGCTACGTGAGTGATGTCACAAGGCTGGAAACGGTTACATCCGTTTTGTTAATGATTGTGATCTAGATCGTTATCTGGATGTGTTTTTTAGTGATGTCCCTGACGCACGCAGGGTTAACTGACGCCATAGCCATTCCACCGGCCCCTGACGGAAATGACGTAGCCAAAAGAGAGAAAAGGTGAGATTTACCGCCCAGACCGGCACAACGAAAGCCAGCAGCTGCAGACGGTCAAATTTCATAAACAGGCCAAATCGGTAAAATATGGTAGTACAAATGAGCGTTTGCAGCAGATAGTTCGTTAGCGCCATCCGCCCGACGCAGGCGATGGCCCCCACCAGCCGCAGCCTGCACAGCTGTGGCCAGAAGCCCCATGCCAGCGAGGCATAGCCGATGGTTTGTAACGGCGCCCCCAACTCGCGAGGCGCCTGTAACAGGAACGCACACCAGCGTGGATTCCACCCCAGATGCCACTGGGCAAAAATAGCCGGCAAATTGACGAACATACCGGCAACAATCAGCAGCGCACCGGTGCGGCGATAGTGGCTGAGTCTAAACTGCCCTTTTAACCAGCCGCTACGCATCAGCGCCGCCCCCATCAGCATCATCCCCGCCAGCTGCCAGCCGTACTGAGCCCCCAGCGCCAGCAGGTTATCGGAGAGCATATCGGCACGATTGCTGACCGCCTCCAGTCCGCCGTTCAGCTTCCAGTATTGCTCATACTGTAAATTCGCCGCATCGGGCACCCATGAACGGTTCGCCGCATTGCCAGAAATCATGCCGAGCAGCACGAGCACTGCAACGCCGATAACGTAGAGCACGACGCCGGTGTTAAACAGCGTTTTGATGTGATGTGCATCGCGTACCATGCGCCACGCCACCAGCCCCACTAGCGCATAAGCCAGCAGGATATCGCCATCCCAGAAAAACAGACCGTGGATAAAGCCCAGTAGCGCCAGCAGCGTCAGGCGTGACTGGATCCAGCGCTTGCCGCGAGGCAGCAGCATCTGTAGTCCGGCGCCAAACAGCAAGGCAAACAACGTCAGGAATTTGACCTGCGCAAAGAGATCGAGAATCGCCCACGTCCAGGCGTCACTGAAGGAGATGCTCCCGGACCACGCCGGGTTGAGGTAAGCGGCCTTCGGCAAGCCGAAGGCACTGATATTCAGAAGCAGGATCCCGAGGATGGCGACGCCGCGCACAAAGTCCAGCGTGACATTTCGCTCCATCAGCCCTGCCCCGTATCTTTAGTTAGTGTGGTGTCGTACGGCGCGCAGGAACTCCTGGCGAGTATTCTGGCTGGATTTAAACAGGCCGCCCAGTGAGGTTGTCGTCGTGGCGCTGGTGGCATCACGGATGCCGCGCGCTTTGACGCAGTAATGCACCGCATCGATGGATACCGCAACGTTGCTGGTACCCAGCAGCGTCTGCAGCGCTGTTAAAATCTGCTGAGTCAGTCGCTCCTGCACCTGAGGCCGCTGAGAGAAGAACTGCACGATACGGTTGATTTTCGACAGACCGATGACCGAATCTTTCGGAATATAGGCCACCGTCGCTTTACCATCAATCGTGACGAAGTGGTGTTCACAGGTGCTGGTCAAGGTAATATCGCGCACGGTGACCATTTCATCGACCTGCATCTTGTTTTCGATAACGGTGATTTTTGGGAACCTGGCATAGTCCAGCCCGGAAAAAATCTCATCGACGTACATTTTCGCGATACGTCGTGGCGTTTCCATCAGACTGTCATCAGTTAGATCAAGATTCAGCAGTTGCATAATCTCGGTCATGTGTCCGGCAATCAAGCTCTTGCGAGTTTCATTATCAATTTCTTGTACTCGCGGACGCAACGGCGTCTCCAGCCCACGAGCGACCAGCGCTTCATGAACGAGTATGGCTTCTTTACTCAATACTGACATTTAGGTTCTCCTGCAGGTGTGGCGCGCTTTGCTCTTCTGCGGGCAAAGTTCGTATTCATTGTGCGTGAGGTGGCACACATAATCCAGTAGCCGAAACGATAATTATTGAAATTCGCGTGAGCTATTGATCCCTCGCGACGGGTCTCGCTTGTCGCTGATTAAACTCGCCCTCCCCGTCTTTCACACAGTCACTTATCGCCACGCGGGATTGCGCCGTTTCCGGCGAGCGGCCAGCCTCGGGCACGTTGGCTAAAAGTTGCATTAATGATGCAATATGTTCCTCAAAGGAGGAAGTGAAAGTTGCTCACAGGTAGATGAAATATCTGTATTATGACCTGACACCCGCATTTACCTTCCTGAGGAGCCCTGCATGGAATTGCTTGAAGAGCATCGCTGTTATGAAGGTCGGCAGCAACGCTGGCGGCACGACTCCAGTACCCTGAACTGTGCAATGACGTTCAGCATTTTTTTACCTCCCCCACGCGATGAGACGCCGCCGCCGGTGCTCTACTGGCTGTCGGGGCTGACCTGCAATGATGAAAACTTCACCACCAAAGCAGGCGCCCAGCGTGTCGCCGCCGAACTCGGACTTGTGCTGGTCATGCCGGATACCAGCCCTCGCGGCGATGATGTCGCCGACGATAGCGGCTGGGATCTGGGCAAAGGCGCAGGTTTTTACCTGAATGCCAGCCAAGCGCCGTGGTCTGCGCATTTCCGTATGTACGACTACCTGCGTGACGAACTGCCGCAGCTCATCCGTTCGCAGTTTAACGTCAGCGAGCGCTGCGCTATCAGCGGCCACTCGATGGGCGGGCACGGCGCGCTGATCATGGCGCTGAAAAATCCGGGTCGTTTTACCAGCGTTTCCGCTTTCGCGCCCATTGTTAACCCTGCGCAGGTTCCCTGGGGGCAAAAAGCATTTACCGCCTATCTGGACGCCGATGAGTCGGCATGGCAGGCGTGGGACAGTTGCGCATTAATGCAAGCCAGCCAGCCCGCTGACGCCATTCCGACGCTGATAGACCAGGGTGATAACGACACCTTCCTCGCTCTGCAACTCCAACCGGCGGTACTGGCGGAGTGCGCACGGCAGAAAGCGTGGCCACTAACTTTGAGAATTCAGCCCGGCTACGATCACAGCTACTATTTCATCGCTTCATTTATCGAAGATCATCTGCGTTTTCACGCCCGCTATCTGCTGGCCTGACTTCCTGCCGGTGTGCCGCAGTCTCGGTCGCGGCGCACCGTTTCTCTCTTGCCCGGCAACCGCGCAACGCATGGGTCATTCAACCATTACCGTTTCTTTATTCTTCGGATGAACACCAGATTTTATCGTCTTCAATCATCATAATCGTTCTGAGGTGCGGTTTAGGAAATCATCCATGCTGATAGAGAACGGCAACCTCTCCCTAAGGGATACGCTCTTTCGCACTGTGCCTGTTCACCTGATAATGACACCAGCACATGGAAAAGCATCTGCAAAAACGATAACCGTCGGCATTCTGCAAACGCCAACGGCGGCGTAAGGTCAGGCCATGATTATGCAAAGCGCCGCTTCCCGGCGGCCAAAGGCTTTTCCAGGGGCAGACAGGATTTGCCATCTGCCCTCTTTCCGTTTCGATCAGAAGCGGTAGTCCACGGCCATAAAGTAGCGACGGCCTTCTTCGGTATAGCTATAGTCGTCGCGGCTCAGATCTTTATCCGCGACGTTCAGCACGCCTGAACGCAGCTTCACGCTCTTTGTCACCTGCCATGCCGCACCGATATCAAACATGGTGTAACCGCCTGGAGTTTTCGAGGTGGCGCTGACTGCACGCTGCTCGCCGGTATAATTCGCGGTGACGTAGAAGGACCAGTCACCCAGCGGCTTCCAGTCCAGCGTCCCGTTTGCGGTGTGGAACGGCAGCGATTGCAGCGGTTTGTCGCCACCGTTGCTGAGATCGCGGCCATCGTTGTAGGTGTAGTTCACCGTTAGTTTCCACTCGTCGCCGAACGGCACTTTGACTTCGGTTTCCACCCCTTTGATGCGTGCTTTATTCACATTGAAATAGCGGAAGATCGGTACGCGTTTGCCGTTGACCGTTTTCCAGCCGACAAAGTTCGGGTAGCCCGGCGCTTCGCTGGCGCTGGCGGTTCGCAGAATATCGATCATATCGTCGACATTATTCTGGAAGGTGGTCACACTGCCTTCGACACCGTCCAGCAGCCCTTCTTCACCACGGTAGTACAGGCCAAGCTCGAAGCTTTCGCTGGTTTCCGGCTTCAGATCCGGGTTACCGACGATGCTGCACGAGCCCCGGCAGGAGTTGGTGGTCCAGTCTGGGTTCAGCTGCAGCAGCGACGGCGCTTTAAAGGCCGTCGCCCAACCGCCTTTTACGGTGACCGTATCGGTTGCGTTATAGACGAGGTAAGCACGCGGGCTCCAGTGATCGCCGTAGGTTTGATGGTCGTCCATACGAATGCCGGTGGTCAGGGCCAGCGGTTCGAAAATACGCCACTCATCCTCAACAAACAGCGCGTACTGGCTGGCAGAAGTGGATTTTCCGCCGCTGCTCAGATTGATCGGATCTTTCAACTGATCGTGTCGCCATTCTCCGCCGAAGATCAGCAACTGGTTAATCATTCCCAGCGGCAACACGTACTTACCGTCAACGGCATGGCTTTCAGAGGTGATGGTGCCATCCTGACCCGGGTTTTTGTTATCGACTTTTTCGCCATAAAACTTCAGTTCGCTACTGCCGACATCCCAACGGCCGTTATGGCTCAGGGAGTAGTTCTGGCGTTCCAGCCGGTTGCGGTCGAGGGAGTCGGAATCACGATCCTGGCGATCGAAGCCATAGCCTGCGGTGATATCCTGGTTATCGGTCGGCGTCCAGGCAAACTCAACATTGCCATCGCGGCTGGTAAAACCTTCAATACGCGGCGTTTCGCCGGCGGCATTGCTGGAGGATTGCGGATCGTCTTTCGCGCGTTTTGCCAGGTTGCCATAAGCTTTCATCCCTAGCACGCCGTCAATCAGCGGACCGCTGGTAAAGAACTGGCCGTTGTAAGTATCACCGCGATCGCGATGTTCCTGAATCGTGGTATCGACGCTCAGGGTCCCGGCCCACTTCTGGCCGACTTTTTTGGTGATGATGTTCACCACCCCACCGAGGGCGTCGGAACCATAGAGGGAGGACATCGGCCCGCGGACCACTTCAATACGCTCGATGGCATCGACCGGAATCCAGTTTAAATCGAAATCGTTATGGCGGAAGACCGCGTTGCGCGAGTTGACGCGTTTGCCATCGACCAGAATCAGCGTATACCTGCTGTCGAGGCCGCGAATGCTGACCCCCTTGCGGTTATCACCTTCGTTGGTGAGTTGCACACCTGGCACGTCGCGCAGGACATCTTTCAGGTTCTGGACCGGGCGGCGCTGCAGATCTTGCTGAGTAATGACGCTGATACTGGCTGGAGCATCTTGTACGCTCTGTTCAGTCGCCGCGGCGGTGACGACCAGCGTTTCTTCATTCACTTCGGCCAGGGCCGGGAACGCCAGCGATACGACGGATGCGCACAATCCCGCCCGGAAAAAAGGGTTTAACCTGAACATTCCATATCTCCATGAGGTCTATAACGAATCAAACAAAAGGGGCAATTAACAGGTGCTGTCGGCGCACCGCTCATTGGCGATCCGCGCGGTCTTTTTTACAGTTGACGTGGCTGGTCGCCCCTTGCGGTAGATCACAACTGGCAAGACAGGGAGATTGGCTTCATCCTGATTTTCACGGAGATGATAAAGATAAAGATAATGATTTCTATTATCAATTAAATCATGAAAAAATGTATCAGTTTGTAAGGAAACACAGATATAAAAAAACCCTCAATAAAAGAGGGTTTAACGAGAACGATTAAAGCCAGCGTTGGCCGTCAGCCCTTAAATCGCTGCGGGAACTTCATTTCGCTATAGCGAACGAAACGGGTCCCTTTTGCCAGCTTATAACCAAACCAGATCACCAGGAACAACGGAATACCGATGTAGGTTGCGGCCACACCGCCCCAGTCGATGGTGTCTTTCAGAAACGCTTCATAATTCTGGCCAAGCGTGATAATCAGACACAGCACGAAGGCAAAGATCGGCCCCAACGGGAAGAACCCTGAACGATACGGCAGATTGTTCACATCGTTGCCCTGCAGCACATAGCCGCGACGGAAACGATAGTGGCTGATGGCGATCCCCAGCCAGGCGATGAAACCGGTCATCCCGGAGGTATTTAACAACCACAGATAAACGGTCTGGTTACCAAACATTGAGCTCAGGAAGCACAGTGCGGCAATCACCGTCGTGGCATACAACGCATTACGCGGCACGCCGCCACGGGACAGCTTCGAAAAGATGCGCGGGGCTTTACCATCGCAGGCCAGGGTATAGAGCATACGCGTTGACGCATACATTCCCGAGTTACCCGCCGACAGCACTGCCGTCAGGATAACCGCGTTCATGATCGCCGCCGCAGACAGCAGACCCGCATGCTGGAACACCAGAGTGAACGGGCTGACGGAGATGTCTTTCACGTCGTTACGCAACAGGCTCGGGTCGGTATACGGAATGATCAGACTGATAATCAAAATCGCGAACACATAGAACAGCAGGATACGCCAGAATACCTGGCGCACCGCGCGCGGAATATTCTTTTCCGGATTTTCCGATTCACCCGCCGCAATACCGATAAGCTCGGTGCCCTGGAACGAGAAGCCGACGATCATCGCCACGCCTATCATCGCGGAGAAACCACCGGCAAACGGCGCGTCATCTATGGCCCAGTTGCTCCAGCCCGCAGGCTGCGCGCCTTTAAAGATACCGACAATCATCATCACACCGACAACAATAAAGATAATGACGGTGGCCACTTTGATCAGCGAGAACCAGTATTCCGCTTCACCAAAACCTTTCACCGAGATCCAGTTCAGCAGGAACATAATGCCGAGGAACAGGGCGCTCCAGATCCAACCCGGCGTATCCGGGAACCAGTAGCTCATCACCAACTGAGATGCCACGAGGTCAACGGCGATGGTCACCGCCCAGTTATACCAGTAGTTCCAGCCCAGCGCGAAGCCAAAGCCCTCTTCGACATAGTTCTGACCGTAAGTGGCAAAGGAACCGGATACCGGCATATATGCCGCCAGTTCACCCAGGCTGGTCATCAGGAAGTAGACCATCAGACCGATCAGAATATAGGAAAGGAGTGCGCCGCCAGGGCCAGCCTGAGAAATAGTTGCACCAGATGCAACGAAAAGACCTGTACCGATGGAACCGCCAATAGCGATCATGGTCAAGTGGCGTGCCTTCAGTTCACGGCGTAGGCCGGGCGCTTCTGTGGTTTTAGTATCCGAAACCATGTGAAAATGCTATCCATCCAAAAAACGAGGCGAGATTGTAGCAGACGATCCGGGTTCTATCCGGTATAAATGCGAAGTTATAAGAGAGCTTCATGATCGACAGTGGATTATTAGTAAAGCGTGAATCCGCGGAAATGCCAGTCATAATATGCTGATCTCTCACGATAATACTCTTGCCCGCCACCGATGATTTACACCTGACAGTAGTGCAGAAAACGTTGTAATGCCTTGGAAATATGCTTTTGCCGGTGGTGAATCCGCCACAGGGTACGGGTCAAATTAGGCAGCGGTACCGACAGTTCAACCAGCGATCCTACTTCAAGCTGTTCGGCGATAACCCGTCGGGAGAGGCAGCTGATACCCAGACCGTGGCGCACAGCGTGTTTGATGGCTTCCGAATTGCCAAGTTCCATGCCCAGATGAAACGCCGGCAGGTGTGACAGCAGCAGATAGTCAACAATTTCGCGGGTACCGGAGCCATGTTCACGCAGGATCCACGGCGCTTCCGCCAGCCGTAGCAGCGTCACCTCCCCTTCCAGCAGCGGCGAATCCGGCGCGGCGAACACCACCAGTTCATCTTCCAGCCATGGCTCGGCGATAATGTCTGCCGCATGACATGGCCCTTCGATAAGCCCGATATCCACCCGCAGATCGGCTACTGCATTAATCACGTCCTGGCTATTGCCCACGCTCAGTTCCAGCGGCAAATCGGGAAAATCACGGCGATAGTGGGCGATAATTTCCGGCAGGATATAGTTGCCGATGGTGCTGCTGGCATAAACCCGGATCGCGCCATTGTCGCCGCGAAACAGCTGTTCAATCTCTAGCGCGCGCTCCAGTAACGCCAGCGCCCGCGGATAGAGAAGCCGGCCGTGTTCGTTTACCACCAGTCGCTTGCCGACGCGGTCAAACAGTTGCACCCCCAGTTGCCCTTCCAGATCGGTCAGCGCCGCGCTGACCGCTGATTGTGAAAGCGCCAGCATTTGTGACGCCTGGGTCGTTGACCCGCTTTTAAGCACTTCAGCAAACACTTCAAGCTGCCGTAGCGTGATATGCATAACTCATCCTGCCTTCATTTATATGCAGCGTGGCTCTCCGACAACCCGTCGATCGTGGGAATGCCACCACAAACGCGAAAATATTCGCCTGTACCCTAAATCATTCGAGTTGCGGGACAAAACGGTTAACCGTTTTGAACAACGCTTGCGCTGGCCCCAAAGGGGTGAGGCCGTAGGCCGAATCATGCGGCAAGAAAGCGAATCCCCTGTCACTGACTGGGGTGAGTGAGCGCAGCCAACGCACATGCAACTTGAAACATGACGCCTATACCACTTATTACGATTAATTATAAATATATAATCAATTTTATATTTAAGCCAGCACGTCGTAATCTTTACGCAGACAAAGGAGAAGGTTATGACAGCACTCACTTTACCGACTAAACATCGCACCCTATGGCACTTTACCCCGGGGCTCGCGCTGACCGCCGTTCTGACCGGCGCTGCGCTTTGGGCTGGTAGCTTTTCCGCTATCGCTGGCGCCGGCTTTAGCGCACTGACGCTGGCCATCTTATTCGGTATGGTCATCGGCAACACAATTTACCCTAAGCTCTGGCAATCCTGTGACGGCGGCGTGATCTTTGCCAAACAGTATCTGTTACGAGTCGGCATTATTTTATACGGTTTTCGCCTGACGTTCGCCCAAATCGCCGATGTCGGCGTCAGCGGTATCGCCATCGACGTCCTGACGCTGACCAGCACCTTTTTTATCGCCTGTGTCCTCGGGCAGAAGGTCTTCGGCCTGGACAAACAAACCAGCTGGCTGATTGGCGCCGGTAGCAGCATCTGCGGCGCCGCCGCGATTCTGGCTACCGAACCGGTCGTCAAGGCGGAAGCCAGTAAAGTGACCGTCGCGGTGGCCACGGTAGTGATTTTCGGTACTCTGGCTATCTTCCTCTATCCGGCGATGTACCCGATGCTGGCGCACGGGTTCTCTCCGGAAGCCTATGGCATCTATATGGGCTCCACAATGCATGAAGTTGCGCAGGTGGTGGCCGCAGGACATGCTATCAATCCGGATGCGGAAAACGCCGCGGTAATTGCGAAAATGCTGCGCGTGATGATGCTGGCTCCATTCCTGCTGTTCATCGCCGCTCGCGTCAAACAGCTGGCGCCAGAGGGTCAGGGAGAAAAAAGCAAAATCACTATTCCGTGGTTTGCTATCTTCTTTATCCTGGTCGCGGTGTTTAACTCTTTCCACCTGCTGCCAAAATCCGTCGTCGGGATGCTGGTGACGCTCGATACCGTACTGCTGGCGATGGCGATGGCCGCACTGGGGCTGACCACTCACGTCAGCGCGCTGAAAAAAGCCGGTGCTAAACCACTGCTGATGGCTTTGGTCCTGTTCGTCTGGCTGATCGTCGGCGGTGGCGCCATCAACCTGGTGATTCACAGCCTGATGGCATAACCCGGTGGTATGAACCTACGCTTTCGTTGATGTAACTCTCCAGTTAAGCCGCTATCATTACCCTCCCCCCAGCGGCTTAACTGGAGCTTTTTTATGAAATACATTGGAGCGCACGTCAGCGCCTCCGGCGGACTGGCCAATGCCGCCATTCGCGCCGCCGAAATCGACGCCACCGCCTTCGCGCTGTTTACCAAAAACCAGCGGCAATGGCGAGCTGCCCCGCTCAGCGACGAAACGATTGCTGAATTCAAAGCCGCCTGCGAAAAATACAGCTTTGGTCCCGGACAAATCCTGCCACACGACAGCTACCTGATTAACCTCGGCCACCCGGTTGAGGAGGCGCTGGAAAAATCTCGCGATGCCTTTATTGATGAACTGAGCCGTTGCCAGCAGCTCGGACTGACGCTGCTCAATTTCCATCCCGGTAGCCACCTGCAGCAGATACCAGAAGACGCGTGTCTGGCGCGTATTGCCGAGTCCATTAATATTGCGCTGGCTAAAACCGAAGGCG
>NZ_JBCNNS010000035.1:0-36956 GCF_039594335.1 Raoultella sp. | reverse complement strand
GAACAGCCTGTTTATGGCTATCCCGCCAATTGCCTGGGCACCGCTGATGCTGCTGATTTTCGGCCTGGGTTTTGCGTCGATTGTGGTGGTGATATTCATCGCCGCGCTGTTTCCAATGAGCATCACTATTCAAGAGGGCATTTTGGGGATCCGTGGTGGCGAAGTCCGCGCCGCGCGGACGCTGGGCGCTAACCATTGCCAACTGCTGATGCATATTTATTTGCCGAGTTCGCTGCCTTTTATCACCGCCGCGCTGCGTATTGGGTTTAGTCAGGCATGGCGTGCACTGGTGGCAGCAGAAATGCTTGGTGCTTCGCGGGGTATTGGCTGGATGGTGGCAACCGGTGGGCAAACCGGCAACAGCAGCCAGGTATTACTGGGGATCTGCCTGATTGGGCTGGTTGCCTGGCTAATGGAAAATCTGGTGTTCCGCCGCATTCAGCAGCATTACCAGAGCTGGCGTAGCCATTAGTCATCGAAGAGTGGCGATTAAAAAACTAAATAAACGATTAACCGATTTGAACCCCTGATTTGAAACACTGAGGTGAACTGTGAGCCAATTCGATATCCGCGACGCGGGTTATTATATCGCGCCGCAAGGCCTGTACGAACAAAATAAGGCACGTCCTTTTCTTGGCAGCGTAAACTGTTCACATCACACCATAACCGCTGGAGCCTGGGAAGAGATTCAACTGGTATATACCGTCGGGGCCAGCGGATTAGCCGATGGCGCCTGGCTGAAAGCGGCGTTTAAATTTTACTCGGACTGGGCGCTGTTCCAGACGTCTGAACCGTCAGCGGCGAATTTCGTCAGCGCCGAGTATCAGGCAGGGCCTCTTCTTCCGGGGCAAAGCCCAGCGACGGTGCAGCATCTTAAGGTGCGATTCGATCAAAAAGGCCACGAGCGTCCGTTTCAGAAAGCGATCCTTATTGATATTGTCGATGGTTATCTCAACCCCGGCGATCAGATTATTATCCGCCTTGGCGATCGTCGCCACGGCGGTGGCGGCACGCGCGTGCAGAGCTTTGTCGAGAAGAATTTCCAGTTCCGCCTGTTTGTTGACCCGCTGGGCAGCTCAAAATTTGCCGAAGTGCCGGGCGACGTTTTGCTAAATGTGATACCGGGCGCGCCGGCCAGCCTGTCCGTCATCGCCCCGCGTTTAATTGCGCCCGAAGTGCCGTTTGATGCCATCGTGCGACTTGATGATATCTGGGGCAACACCTGCCGTAATTTGCCCCAGCCGGGAACCCTGACGCTAACCTCACAACATGGCGAAGTGAAAACCCAGGATTTTACTCTGGCGGAACAGGGCTGGGCGATTGCTCGTTTAAGCGATATCTACCTGCCAGAAGGCGAATGGCAACTTGAGGTCTCATTACAGCAGCATCCACAACTGAGAGGCCGCGGTTGGATCAATGTCGAATCCACACCGACCGGCCTGCGCCCGCTGTATGCCGATTTGCACGTGCACTCTGACGATACCGTCGGCACCAACGATACGCTGTACAATCTGAGTTACGGCAGAGACGTCGCCGGGCTGGACATCCTTGGCTATACCGCCAATGATTTTAACGTCACAGAAGCGCGATGGAGGCAGGCAGTAAAACTGATCAATGAGCTGAATCAGGCGGATTCTTTTGTCTGTTATTCCGGCACCGAATGGTGTGGCAACACCTGTGCCGGTGGCGATCACAACGTGGTATTTCTCGAAGACGAGGAACCGCAATTCCCTTTCGATAATCAGGGGCGATTAGTTCGTTCGTTTGAATGGAACGAATTTACCGCCGGAACGATTAAACCGGGCGCCTGGCCGCTGGATGAACTTTATGCAGCCTATGCGCGTGAGCCGCACAAGCATCTGTTGATCCCTCACGTTGGCGGTCGTCGCTGTAATCTCGACTGGCACCATCCGGATCTCGAAAGACTTATTGAGGTCGGTTCGGCATGGGGACAATTCCATTGGGTTTACGCCGAAGCGCTGGAACGCGGCTACCGTCTGGGCGCATCGGCGAACAGTGACGAGCACCAGGGACGCTGCGGCGGCGGCGTTCCGGCTACGGCGGTATTTGGTTCTCGCGGCGGCCTGACGGGGGTATTAGCTGACAATTTCAACCGCAAGGGTGTCGCTGAAGCCTTGCGCGCGCGCCATACTTTTGCAACTACCGGTGAGCGCAGTTATGCCGCACTGCATTATAGCGACGCTGCGCAAAGCAATATATTAATGGGCGACGTTGCCACCTACGGTGCTGACGGTGTGCTGTACTATCGTCTGTTGGGCGATGCGGGTTGGGAATTAATCACTTTATATGATGGAGAAAAACAGCTTTGGCAGCGCGATCTGCACGCGGAAAAAGGCCGCTCGGCTCGCCAGTTCCGCGTACGTTTAAGCGGCGCGCGCATCAAGGATCGCTACCGGGGAGCCTACTGGCAGGGCAGCATTGAGGTTTCAGGCACGCCGATTAATCATTTCCAATTGAGCGGTGCCGATCATCCCGAGCAAACGGTCTGGCGAGAAAGCCACACTAAAATTGCTCTGCGAACTGACACCAATGGCGACAGTGACACTATCAACGTGACGACCGGCGCGTTGAAGGACGCCACTTTGCGCTTGCAGCTGGATATTAACAGCTATATTAAAGTGGGCGATGTTCGTCAGGCTCAACCGCATGAATATGCACCAAATTTCAGCACTGAAGTGTCGGGTACAGCGCTGCTGGAGAAAGGCAAAATCACCTTTAATCTACCGGGAACCGAGTTGCAGGTAGAGATTGAAGTGGTGACCGAGGAGGCATTGCCGCGCGATGTGTCAAGCTCGATAGCACTTAAAGATCTCCCGCTGGCGGATAAGAAGGAACACGCTCTGTTTATCAGCGCTCGCCAAAAGGATCAGTCACGTATCTGGACGTCGGCACTGTTCCTGACGCGCTAAAATCGTCGTTGTCACAGTGTGACTCCAGCGTTGTGCAACCCTGATAATTTAACGTATTAACCGCTCATGAAAAATTGAGCGGTTTTTTAATAATCTGCAATTTGTCAGCAACTGAGCATTGCGTTTGTATCGTCCGCTTCACGTCCTGAGACCAGTCAACGCTGGAAACCTGGGCTCAGGATGATGGCTTCCCGTCTTAACCCGGAGAATATTTGCCGGGTGGCACTAACCTCACACACAATGGCGCGGATACTGAATCCGGCGTTATGCCGAAGACAACAGTACATCCGAGGGCATTAATCCTCAGTTAAAAATACGCCAAAACAGAATTGATGCGCACGCAATATTTGTAGTGAATCATCAGGAAAAGATCGCTTTTTCAAGTGATACAGCAGCTTCTGACAATATTAATGGGACGCAATGTAAAATATCGCCCTTATTTTCAGCAAGTGGAAATAGGGATATCTGTAACACAACACCCATTTATTGTCGGTGATATTGTGCTCCTGTTTATGAATGTATTTCACCCAACTCACGGGTCCGTTTAACTGCCGCCAGCACGCTGCGTTGCAGACCCGCAGCGAAATCGCTGTTATTAAGTTCATATAAACCATGAATCCCTACCCCTGCCGGCGAATTGTTGATATTCAGAAGCTGCCTCGGATGTTTCTGGCTCAGTCGCAACATCTCGACCGCCCCCTGCAGATTTTCCAGCACCACCTCGCTTGCCTGCGCACGCGACAAGCCTGCCAGTACTCCCGCATCGGTCAGCGACTCGATAAAGTAATAAATGTAGTTCGGCCCGGCGACGCCAAAACCAGTGAAGATATCGAGTAGCCGTTCTGGCAGATAGAGCACTTTGCCAAAGCCGGTCAGAAAAGGCGTCACCTGTTCAGGGGTCGCCTGTGCATTCAGTACCACGCCACTATAGCCAAAACCGGTGTCGGTGAGCGTATTAGGAATAACGCGGGCAATAGGTTTTCCCGTCCCCAGCGCCGCTTCCAGTTTGAGCAACGTCACCCCCGCAATCAGGGAAACCACCGTCGTTCCGGCAGAAAGATGAGGCTGAATACGTGCTGCTACCCCCTCTAAATCATCCTGCGGGCGGATCCCCAGAACGACCAGCGAGGCTTCACGCAGAACAGACTCACTCTGCGGTTTCTTGGCCAGACCATAGCGTTCAGTGAGCAGTGCGATACGGTCAGGATCGATATCCTCCAGCGAAATCTCTTCTGCGCGCAGCTTTCCCGCCGCCAGTGAAGCGCGGATAATGGCTTCCGCCATTTGTCCGGCACCAATAAAATGTACATTTGCCATCAGCGGCAACTCCTATTGAAAACGATATTCACCTCTCCCCACGCGAAAACGTTGGCCTTTCAGCGACGGGTCAGAGACGTTAAAGACCAGTTCGACGAATCGATTGGCCTCCCCTTGACGAAAGATAAAGCGCTGTTGTCCTACCGCCAGACCTTCAGGCAGTTCAGTAAAACCGAACAACGCGTGCCAGTGTTCGCGCGCGGCCTGCGGATCTTGCACGTCAAAAATGGCGCTTTCTAATGTCACCTCACCTGCCGGATGCGGCCTGTCGAGCCCCTGCGCGCGTAGCCGCGTTAGCCGTGCGTTATCGTCTTCCCCCCATTGCAGAACAAAGGGATACGGCAGACCGTTAAAATCCCCGCCAATGGTAAAAATACGCCAGCTAATCACGTTCCCTTGCGGATCGTTGCGCTGGCCGTTGAAAACGGGCGAGACCTGTAACCCCTTGCTGCGCAACTCTGCATGCGTCTGTTCAATATCATCCGTGCGCAACGCGACCCGGTGCAGCACTTGGTCTTCGGGCAAGAGTTGTGCCGCATCATGGGAGAGCAAAAAATCGGCCTGCGCCGAAGCCAATTCAGCATGGTCATAGATAGCGAGAAATTCGATGTAGGTCAGCCCGAAATAACTGAGCGCATTCCAGGTTCCCCAGCCAGGGTGGCGCCCACCGGCAAACGCGTTGAGCCTCTGCCCGGCAAAGGTTGCCATCGCCTCATCCGGTTGGTTCACAAACTGAACGGCGTGATCCCACTTTAATATTGTCATTGAGCCTCCTGAAACGGGTAGAAACGCAGGCGGCAGGCAGCATCCCCCCGCGCCAGCGATGCCTCAACCACTAGCCGCACGCCCTCAAGCGCATCGGTTAACGCATGATCCCCTTCCATGCAGATATCACACAGCGTCTCAATCTGCCGGGCATCACGTCCCTGTTGACGCCAGCAATTGACGTAAGGGCAATAATGGAACAACACAATAAATTCTGACGGGCTGGCCGCAACGGTCTCCATTTCGTAAACCTGTGATTCCAGCCCACGGGTAAACACGGCGGAAAATTCCTGCAGATCATGACCATCGCGCATCTTCGCGCGCACGGAACGTCCGATATCAAGGCCATAACGGCGGATGGCGTCACGCGCATAATCGTCAGGCTGATTGCGTTTTCGGGACTCATCAAGCAAATAGCCAAGAGTGGCCGCGCGTTTTTCGGTGATCGCACGCAGCGCCAGGGTCACCTCGTCGTCCAGGGTCGGCGCGTTATGCGCCGAAGCGGGCTGTTTTGTACTCATCAGACAGCACTCCCTTGAATGATTATTCCCAGTCCGTGTTCACTTTGACGTTTTCCGCACCCGGCAGACCGTAAACGTCCTCGTCATACCACTTACGGGACAGCGCAGCGAGTGTGCCGTCCTTTTTGAGGGCGGCAAGCTCGTTGTCGATGGCTTTGATCAGTTTAGGGTCAGCATTCTTTTTGTATAAATAGACATTCGGAAACAAACCGACAGATTCGGATGCTTTCAGATTGAGATTAAGGGCTTTGTTTAACGCCAGTAATGCGCCAATCGGATAGATAGCCGCATCATACTCTCCGGAAGCAACGGCTTTGAAAATGTCCGCGGCAGACTGCTCGCCGTTCGGTTGCAGATTAATTTGATGGTCAGGATGTTTCTTGTTGTAGTTATCAATAACGGTGTAGCGCGCATCGGACGTATGAATCGGTACCAGCTTCTTCTTGCCGCTCGCCAGATCGGCCAGAGAATGAATATCGTTTTCATTGTTACGCACAATTAAACGCAGGTCGCTAATCCCCGAAGGCTGACCTGAGTATGCATATTGTGCCGCACGCTCTTTCGTCAGATAAAAATGATCGGCCGCCAGAGTATAAGCACCGGTGGACAAGCCGACGATCATCGCATCACGGGAGACTGCATTAAAATGGAATTTATAATTGGTAAGCTTCTGATCAATGATTTTTAATAACTCACCGTCGTAACCGGTAATATTATTATTATCGTCTACAAAGCTAAACGGAAATCCGTTCGCATTCACCACCACTTCAACAGTTTCTGCATTGGGGCTTTTTTCGACCGCTTGTGCTACCGTCACATTCATTGCCAACAGCAGCAAACCCACCAACAACACCTTATTTTTGAACATATTTATCTCCCCAAAATGAGTGAGGTGGAACCATTTTTTGTGCATGGCTTTTCCACCGGCTACTGAGATACACCTCGATATGTCGCAATATCCGGGTAAGCACCAGACAGAGCGCAATATAAATAATCAGGACCATGCAATAGGCCTCGACATAATGAAAACCACGCGCCGCAGCTATATTCGCTTTTGCCATCACATCGACCACGGTAATGGTATAAACCAGCGACGTATCTTTGATCAGATCAATCAGGACGCTGGTATAGTTGGGCAAAGCGGAAACCGCTGCCTGCGGAAAAATGATGCGGCGAAACTGGGTAAAACCGGTCAGCCCTATCGACCATGCGGCTTCTCTTTGTCCTTTTTCTACGGCATTCCACGCGGAACGAAACGTCTCTGCGAAATAGGCACTGAACACCACAGAAAAGGCGGCCACTGCCGCAACCAGGGGTGAGAGCTTGTAACTGAAGGGCGTGTCCTGGGGCCCGCCGAAAAGCCCGCTGGCAATCCACGGCCAGACATAAAAGACAAAATAGAGCATCACCAACATGGGTACGGAGCGTCCGAAAGAGATAAACACCCTGACCAGATATTTCACATAAGGCACATTGCGAATGTTCACCCAGGCCAGAACGCCACCGAATAACGTCGAGAAAATTAACGATAACACAGTGATCAGCAACGTTATCGGTAGCGCACTTAATATAAAGGTGAAATTATCCCGGATAAAATCGATGCTAAACATATTCTTCTTTTACTCCAGTAAATATTGATACTTTTTCTCAATACGGCTAGTGAGATAAAAGATAATAATATTAAGCAACCAGTAAATAAGGATAACGCTAATAAATGCTGCAACCTGCTTTGCGCCGTAACTGTTTTGCGATATTTTCTGTGCCCGCCCAAAGACATCAACAATGCCAATAATGTTAACCAATGAAGTCATTTTAACGAGATTGATTAAAAGATTACCGAAGTTTGGAATGGCAATAATAAGCCCTTGCGGGAAAAGAACGTGCAGAAACCCAACGTACCAGGGAATATTCAGGCTGCTTAGCGCCTCTTTCTGTCCAACATCCACAGCATGCCATGCCGATCGCATCATTTCTGCAAAATAGGGGCTAATGCCAACGGAAATCGACAATATGGCAAAGGTGGTATCACTAATCAGCGTGGCGGGTAATTCCAGCACCGAAAGAATCAGCTTGCCGCCGAAGAAAAAAAGCAGGATTAACAGAGCCAGCGGCGCGCCGCGCAGCACATCGGTGTAGGTTTTTGCCAACCACCTTAATAGCAACGAGCGGCTAAATTGCAAGACCGCCGCCAGCAGGCCAAGTGCCAGACCCAGCAACAAAGAAGCAAGCGTAATACCCAGCGTAACCGACAGGTTTTCCAGTAATTTCGGTACAATGAAGAGCAGATCATCAAGACTCAATAACGGTTGTGGATTCATGGTGTCAGCCTCAGGCGTGAAAACGTAATCGGGCAAGAAACGCCTGTGTCCGCTTGTGCAATGCCGCGCCAAAAATCTGCTCCGGTGGCCCCTGTTCAACAATCTCGCCGTTTTCCATAAACACCACCCTGGAGGCAACCTGGCGGGCAAAATCCATTTCATGGGTGACGATGATCATCGTTTGCCCGTTAGCGGCAATCTCCTGTATCAGCGACAGGACTTCGCCGACTTTCTCTGGATCCAGCGCCGATGTGGGCTCATCAAGTAACAGCACGACCGGGTTAATCGCCAGCGCGCGGGCAATACCAACACGCTGTTTCTGCCCACCGGAAAGACTGTTCGGATAATGGTCTTTTTTATGCAGCAGCCCGACCTGCTTTAGCAGTTTCTCGGCTATCGCCACCGCCTCCTGACGCGAGCGCTTTTGTGCATAAATCAACCCTTCGGTGATATTTTGCAGCGCGGTAAGATTGTGAAAGAGATTCCAGGACTGAAAAACCATCGCTGTTTTTGAACGTATTTTTTCAATCTCTTTTTTTCCGGCCCTGGCGCAATCGACGATAGCATCGTCGATTTTTATTTGTCCGCTGTCGGCGGGCTCCAGAAAATTCAGCGTGCGTAATAGCGTCGTTTTTCCCGAGCCACTCGGACCAATAATGCAGATAATCTCTCCCGGAGCAATGGAAAGGGAGACATCGTTTAATATTTTTTCACCAGTAAAACTCTTACTTACCTTCTCAATCGTAATCATCATTATATTTTCGCAGCGAACGGACTTCTGATTAATGAACAATGACGGGATTTATCTGTTAACAGGAACTATATTCCCGCCAGTTCGGCAAAGACAAACAACAAAAAAACATATTCAAAGTTAAAAAAAATGAAAGTTAATAAATGTTCGCAAAACTGTCAGAAGAATGTAACAACCAGAGAAAATTAGCGTAATGGTTAGGTAAGAGCGATCTCGGCGAACAAACGGAATAAACGACGATCGCTATCGAGCGGTAAGGCACATCCAGGGGCAAAAATGATTCGCCGATCGCCACTCTCCTCGCGCAACTGCGTTAAACGTTGCTCCAGCCGCGCTTTCACCGCCTCCCTGTTGCCACCCGCAACATAAAAGTCCTGGTGCTGATCGATGCCGGCGATCAGAACTTTGTCGGTGCGGGCGTGGAGATCCGCGACGCGTGTACGCTGTTCATCGGGTACACCATGGGGCACGTTTTCCCAGCTAAACGCCTGCACCGGGTAATTCAGGTACGGCTCAAAAAGCAGATGATGTTGACCATGAATGTGCAGAATGTTGAACCAGGCTTTGTCTTTCACGTGATTGAGCAGCGCTTCGTCATACGGACGGCAGAAGAAGTGAAACTCCTCTGCGCTCAGCAGATCGCTACGGGCAAACTGGGTGGCAAGAAAGATGCCATCAATGCCCACATCCAGCAGCGCATCAAGAAAATTGAGGTTGGTTTGCAATACGGCGTCCAGCGCGTGACGCACGGCCTCCGGATGCTGGCGCAAAAGGCCCAAAATCGGCTCTGGCCGGGTTGACTGCGTCAACTCCTGCAGCCAGGTCAACGGCGTAAACAACGTCGCAATGACCGGGACATCACCCCGATAGTGATTCACCAATCCTCGAACAATGGCGATCTCTCTGGCTAAAACGGGATTGTCCCTCTCAAGAACGGGAAGTGTGGCCAGCTCCTGGACACCGGTAATGGGATAGCGGCGGAAAACACCGGACCACTGAGTAGGATCGTCCGGAAACTGAATCGCCGCACCATAAGCCTCGGCCAGATAGTGACCATTGGACATGACTTTGACGAAATCCCACTGGTATTCATCCGTCAAACGGATGGTTTCCTGAATAAAGGCTTCGGGATCGCGATCGACCAGCGGCAGATGGAACCAACCAGCAATCGCAGGCCGGGAAAGTTGTTCCCCGGCAAGCAGGGCTTTGATGCGTGAGGTTGCGCTCATGGAATTGCTCCAGTTTTAGAAGGAGCTCTATTTTTTACGCACGTTTTGCCCCCAGACAAACAATTAAAACGGCTTAGATTATGCGTAAAAAGTGCGCGAGATAATCGAATGTTACAAGTGATATTAAGGTGTTATTTCAGTACGCCGCGCAATGCTGGCGGCCTGCACGTTGCGCGTTTATGTCGATGATGCAACCAGCCGACTGATGCCGCTCCTGTTCGTCAGTCCACATCAACATTCACCTGTTTTAAAACCACACGCGGCTATCTGGAACGGCACGGTAAGCCTCTGGCGTTCTACAGCGACAACGCCCGCGTCTTCAGGATCAACAGCAGGGCCAGGGAGCGATTGTTGATAATAAGCGGCTGGGACCTGCAGTGGAGACGATAAAGTGACTTTAGGCCTGCCAGGCCAGAATTCAGGAGCAATTGAGGGCCATTAATCCCGTGCTGGTTAACCCGTAAGAGTTCAGAGCCAGCCTTAACCGGTAATGCGCCCTCTCCTGCTTTTACGATACAGAATCCTTCCTGTTATTCTCCTTCAGTACTATCAAAAAGTGTACTTTCCACCCAGCGTCGCTGATGTATCGCTGTAACCCTTGTCACCAAGCTGCTGGGCTACATTACCCCAAAGACCAAACTGCTTATTGAGCTGACCTTCTACTCCCACTTTCAACTCAGCAATGTTCTTCGTACCATCCTGTTTCACCACTACACCATCCATACGACTGGCAAAGTCATGTGTGTTATGTAGCCAGTTCACTTCCGCGAACGGCTGGAAATTGCTTCCCTTACCATCCTCGATTTTGCTATTGCTGCTGATGTACGTTTTCGTACCCAGGCTGGTCTGGACATTACCATCCCCTTCTCCGGATACTTCTGTACCGTTTAACTCTGTGTGTTTATCTGCCTTCACGCCCATCCAGGTAACCATGGCTTTAGGCTGGATGAAGTACGACTGTAGTCCGTCTTCAGTCTGACCCAAACGGAAGGTATAACCGCTTTCCACTGCCGCGGTGAAACCCTGCGAGTCATAGGCCTCACCGTTCATCCCCTCACCATTCACCCGGTTTTTAAACCAGTTGTACTGTGCCCAGGTGCCTACATACGCCCCAATCTTGTCCGCATTGTTGGCATACCAGGTACCGTATACGCCTGTACTGTAGCCATTGACCGAGCCATCGGCACGGTAGCCATTGGCATTCGATACTGTTTTGCTTTTGCTGTTCGCATAGCCTGCCATCACACCGAAATGGTAACGGTCATCACCATTCGTGCTCCACTGGGCAATATCCCCGCCGACCTGCAGGACGTAGCGGTTATCTTGCGTTTTCAATTGACCGCTGCTGTCCCGTGAACGGTTATGACCTCCTTCATTACGTATCCACATGCTGGTCATTTTCTTCTCGCCAGTCAGGGCGTCGATATATTGAGTTTCCCCGATAAGGTCGTGAAGACGAGTGGTGAACAAGTTGTTAGCTGCCGCTAAATTGGCAGCATAAGCACCCGATTCCGGACGCAACGTCTGGGCCGTATCACCCTGATCTTGCCAACTGTTCAGGTACCAGTTGCTGGAGTTGCTGCCCTTACCACGCACCAATGAGTAATCGTAGGCCCCGGCTGCAATACGCCCATTCTGGATAAAGACGCCGTCGGATTGACCATTGACCGAAATAATCTCAATACCATTCAGGGTCTGTGCTCCGCTGCCGCCGATATTATTAAACAGGACAGAAGAGGTACCGGAGGTATTACCGTTAATGATCAGCTTATCCGTTACAGAGTTGTCGCCACCCAGTACGGTATCAAAGATCAGCGTGCCGCCATTGCCAATGTAGTTGCCGTTAATCACCGTGGTATCGCCAGCGCGTTCGTTCGCCATGGTCAGAATACCGGAGTTAGTGAGCGTGCCGACATTGTTAAGTGTGGTGGTCTGCACACCGTCACTGGAAGCGCTGTTGGCAGTAATCAGGGTACCCGTGTTAACAAGGGCGTTAGCACCTGCACCGAAATCACTTGTGTCGCCTGACATGTCCCAGGTAGCGCCGACGGCATTGGTGAAGGTATTTCCTTCGTCTCCAAGCTGAATTTTGCCGTTAATACGGTCGGCATTGTTGATGGTGCTGGTTCTGCCTTTAGTCACAATGGCATAGCCATAGGAGGGACCTTCAATCTTGCCGGTATTGGTGATAGAGGTTTCCCCGTCGCCATTGTTCTCAGCATAAATTCCGTCAATCCAGCTTGAGATATCACCACTGACTTTAATCGTCATATCCGTGGCGTTACTGCCATTAACGGCATAAATCCCATGTCCTCCGGAGACAGTGCCTGATGTGGTGATGCTAGTCATCCCGGTGCCATTATTCGTGGTATTAATCCCGTCGCCTCCGACACCGATATTGCCACTGCTGTTAATCGTGATGTCCGTGGCAGCGGTATCATTATTGGCATAAATCCCGTGTCTGCCGCTGCTGATATTGCCTGGTGTGGTAATAGCCGTCGCCCCGGTGCCATTGTTGGTGGCATTAATCCCGTCCGCCCCGACGCCGAACGCTGTATCAGCGGTAATCGTTAATCCCGTGGTGTTACTGCCATTAACGACATTAATCCCGGTATTTCCGCTGTTGATCGTGCCTGTTGTGGTGATGACGGTTGCCCCGATGCCATTGTTCGTGGCATCAATCGCATCCCCCCCAACGCCGAACTCGGTATCAGCGGTAATTGTTAATCCCGTGGTGTTACTGCCATTAACGACATTAATCCCTGTGTTTCCACTGTTGATCGTGCCTGTCGTGGTGATGGCGGTTGCCCCGGCGCCATTATTTTGCGCAGAAATCGCGTAGGTCCCACCATTGACATGACCATTGGTGCTAATCACCATGTTCGTGCTGCTATTATCATTAATGGCAGCAATCCCGATATCCCCACCGAAAATAGTCGACTGATTCTCATCCTTAAATATCAGGTCACCGCCACTATTGGTCAGCCCGATAGCGTTCGCATCCTTGGTATCTACACCAAATCCGGGAGCTGTCGAGACATTCAGTGATGAACCGCTCAGGCCTATACCATTTGTTTCACTCCCGGAGCAGACATAGGTCATCGAGTCGGCTGAGCTACAGGGATCCGCCGCCTCAGCAGAGGTCATAAGTCCGGTTATAATGACCGGCGTGGAGAGAAGGGCAAGTCTTACAGAATTCGTTAATGCGTTAAGCTTCATAGGGTCATCCACTCTCGTATGATTGTTATGGTCTACGGTCCTGCAAATGCTGAGTTCGTTGTTGTTGCGGCATGGCAGACTGAATGCATTGGTCTCAATAACGCCATTTGCTCTCAAATTGGCCTTTGGGTTGGTTGATATAACAAAAAGATAAAAATAATGAATATTGATAAATCTTCTTTCTTAACAGATAATTCCCCAGACTTAATCAGTTCATAACAGTGGCTTTTATGTCGCTGTATTCCCCACAGAGAATTTGTGCACAAGATTGCCCTGGCAGGGACTGATAATAGCGATCCCTACTACGCTGTAGCATAAAATTTTTGCGAGCATCACCACTGTATTTCTACAACTCATTTAGCGGATGCAAATCCACATAATAACAATAACTGGAATTAATACTTCAACCGATCTTGCTACCTCAGAGGCGTTGTGCTCGGGTAGTTTTATCGTAACTTTCTTTTTTTAGCCTGTGATATAGCACTGTCGTGTCTACTGATAAAATTAAAGCGGTAAAAACCCCAGTTCAGAAACGACAGGCGCTAAAGAGTACTGTTTATCTGGACTGGCCCCGATGCCTACTGAAGTCAATCTGGTCATTCGCCCCGTACGGATATTAAACGCTAGCATCCATTGCTCACAATAAGTTTCAAAAAAATTCAGCCCGTTCCTTTGAAAATCGAAAAATAGCATCACTTGAAACGGGTTAAAATATGAACACCAACAATCGTAAAGGGTAACGCGGCAATGAATCCACTCCGTATCGCCAGGACATTTTTTTGCTAAAAGATGATACCACCTGACGGTGCAATCCTTTTTTCAATGATACTAATTAAAATATGACAATGTGAGTTCATCTATCGTTGCACACTGATTTTATTTAGTCGTTATTTTGTAAAAGCAAGAATTTTATCTCCCTGCATCCGGCAATCATTCATCATATTGTTCGGTTGAACTTTCATGCCACAAAGAGTCCCCTTTACCGAAAGATCATTGCGTATATATTCGTTCGGTGACCCGAGAAAAATCACATAGTAATTGTGCATTTATCCATCAACGCCGACGATGTTGAAAGTTTTGATTTCACCCCCCCTTCTTTTTCTACAGAAATATCCAGCATTTTTGTAGACATACCGGCAACACAACAGAACATAATCTTAATCATTTTACACACACCTTCATTCTTAATACTTAAGCAATATAAATCGATATCCCGCCAAAAGAAATCGGTTTCATAAAGTAAAATGTACAATCGCGACACAGATCACTATATAAAAAACATATTCATAAATATCAATATGATATGAAAAAATCTCATTTATCGTTAGTCAATCAGAATGATTTATAGATTCATATCTATTCCAGGTCAAAATCCATTATAACTAATTGATAAAAAACAATATAATTAAAAAAATATAAGCGTACGCTGAGTCGAATAATTCAAATGTGCAACAAAAAGGGTAGATTTGAACTTGATTTGAAATCGATTTCTTTAAGGCTATGAAACAATGAATTGCCTGATCTGCTGCCATTGATTAACCCACGATGTTAGCCACGTCTTCATCAGCAACCAGGGGGTATCAGCGTGAAGAAGCGCTGCTCCGACGAACAGATCAGCAGTATTCGCCATCAAACTGAAGCGAGCATTTCCACCTTTGGTTGCATGGAAGCAACTGAAGTTAAAAGATTTAAATCACTCGAGGAACAGACCTCCGCCTCAAGAAGCTGATCGCTGAAGCCATGCTGAATAAAGAAGTATCGCAGGAGTCTGTGGGCCGAAAGTTTTGACGACCAACCGCAAGTGGGAAGCCGTTGTATTGCTGTGCGAGGCGACGGGTCCGTCGTAACGCCGTGCCTGCAGGCTGGCAGGTTGTCTCTGACAACCTGCCGCTATGTGGCACCTCGTCCGGCTACTGATGCGCATTTATCGGGATGCATCACTGAGCCGGTACTGAAGCGCAGACGTTTCGGTTACCGACGCATATGGCCGTTGCTGCATCGTGAAGGTTTGCATACCAGGCACTATCCGGAGGGTCAAAAGAGCTTCGGCTTAACGGCGCCGTTCTTCCCTACGCCACTGAAGAGCGCCTCTCAGAAACCGGTCAGGGCGCTATTGCGAACAACAAGCGCCTCGGAAACATGGCGTGGCCACCGGATTATAAATCGGCATGGCCCTGATTTGGCCGCCTTGCTAGTGGTTATGGTCTCTGAGAAAAACGGTCAACACGTCCTTAGGAGGTGTTACCCCGCTTTCTGAAAGCAGCCAGCCTACAGCGCCGCGATGGTATGTACCGTGAAACAGTACATGATTAAGCATATCCGCCGCGTTCATTTCTCCGTACCCGCCATCGACAAAAAGGAATTTTATTGTTTCTGAAAGGTCAACGGAACTCATTGAATTGACATGTTGAATATACCAGTCTGTACACTCGGTCATCTTTACCATAAGCTCATCAGCAGACGGAGTTTCTGGCGTATTCAGTGCCGTGTAGCAATGCTTTTGGCTGGTCATGTTAGCTCTGAAAATCATATCAACCACATGTATATGATTCATCAATCTCAGCGTCAGATGATGCCTTTCTGCATGCGCTGAGACATCTATTCTTTTCATCGCGAGCAAAGTTTCCATGTCTATCCAGCGTTTGTATTTAAATAACGTTATTATCTTGTCTGTACCCATACGCCATCTCTTTCATTACATTTAATCATTATATCAGTAACATACGTGGATAATATACTTACTTCCTCTCCTGGTACCTGGCGGCCATTTTACCTCCACCGCCCCCGGACAACTGAACTCTTGTAAACCGTCACCGTGGTCCGCCGGCTGATACCGGGCCTCGCTGGATATGTGCTACGAATCAACCCGCAACGCCGCACTCATTTTGATCCGACACCGGCCTGCGATAAACTCGCGCTCAAACGCTTCTCCTTTGACGACCTCCGAGATACACCGTCCGTTTATACTCTGCTTCTGTCCCCTGCTTTCTTATTGTGAAACTCTTGCACCCTTTTTGACGGCAATGCCTCTTATTGTTCCATTTTGGTGCTCGATAATATCCGTAACTTTCTAGTGAGTTCTAAGGAAGGCGAAATCTTCCTATATTTTTCAAATATATACAAAGATGGCATCAAAATTGCCTTTACCGACATGGCAAACCGACACAGCAAGAAACGTACGGTTAAATGCGCACCACGACCACATAACAACACGATATCTCCATACAGGATGCTTTATGAAAAAAATAATGTTCTCCACCCTGGTCGCCGCGGCTTCTCTGTTCGCTGTCGCGCAGCAAGCGCATGCGGGGACGACGCTGGATGCAATTAAGAAAAAAGGGTTTGTTCAGTGCGGTATCAGTGATGGTTTACCGGGCTTCTCTTATGCCGATGCGAGCGGCAAATTCACCGGTATTGATGTCGATATCTGTCGTGCGACGGCAGCAGCAGTGTTTGGCGATGCCAGTAAGGTCAAATATACCCCGCTGACGGCAAAAGAACGTTTTACCGCCCTGCAATCAGGTGAAGTGGATATTCTGTCGCGTAATACGACCTGGACTTCTTCGCGCGATGGCGGGATGGGGTTCTTGTTCGCGGGGGTTAACTACTATGACGGCATTGGCTTCCTGACCCATAAAAAAGCGGGCCTCAAAAGTGCTAAAGAGTTGGATGGCGCCACCGTATGTATCCAGGCCGGGACGGATACTGAACTGAACGTGGCCGATTACTTCAAAGCCAACAAAATGCAATACACGCCAGTGACCTTTGATCGTTCTGATGAGTCCGCGAAAGCCCTCGACAGCGGTCGTTGCGATACGCTGGCTTCCGACCAGTCTCAGTTGTATGCACTGCGTATTAAGCTGGGCAAACCGGATGACTTTATCGTTCTGCCGGAAGTGATTTCGAAAGAGCCGCTGGGCCCGGTTGTTCGCCGCGGTGATGACGACTGGTTCACCATCGTTAAATGGTCGCTGTACGCCATGCTGAACGCAGAAGAAATGGGCATTACGTCGAAAAACGTTGATCAGATGGCAGCAAAACCGTCTAACCCGGACATCGCTCACCTGCTGGGTGCTGAAGGTGACTTTGGCAAAGACCTGAAACTCGACAATAAATGGGCGTTCAACATTATTAAACAGGTGGGTAACTACCAGGAAAGCTTTGACCGCAACGTCGGTAAAGATAGTGCTCTGAAAATCGCGCGTGGACAGAATGCGCTCTGGAACCAGGGCGGCATCCAGTACGCACCGCCGGTACGTTAATTCTGCCTTCCAGTCGGGTACCGCACCCTGCGGTGCGGTACCCAATGCGCTTTTTTATTGAGGTTTCAACATGTCTCAACGCCCAACCGTAAAAAGGGATTTTTCTTTCGGTAACCCTACGGTTCGCGCCTGGCTTTACCAGATAGCTGCCATCGTAGCCGTGTTTGCTATTGCGGGATATCTGATCCACAACACGGTGATCAACCTGGCCAATCGCGGTATTACCTCCGGTTTTGGTTTTCTTGAGCGAAGCGCCGGTTTCGGTATCGTCCAGCATCTGATTGATTATACGGAAGGTGATACCTATGCTCGCGTCTTCCTTGTGGGGTTAACCAACACCCTGCTGGTTTCCGCGCTGTGTATTGTGTTCGCTTCTGTTCTCGGGTTCTTCATCGGCCTCGCGCGGCTATCGGATAACTGGTTGCTGCGCAGGCTATCGACCATCTACATCGAAACATTCCGTAATATTCCGCCACTGCTGCAAATTTTCTTCTGGTATTTCGCCGTGCTGCGTAATTTACCTGGTCCGCGAGAAGCATTGAGCGCATTCGACCTGGCATTTGTCAGCAACCGCGGTCTGTACATCCCCTGGCCTACCTACGCACCAGGCAGCTGGCCGTTCGTTATTGCCCTGGTTCTGGCGATCGCTGGCAGCGTCGGTTTGCGGCATTACAACCGGCAACATCAGTTGAAAACCGGCCAGTTGCGGCGAACATGGCCGATTGCCGCGGCGATGATCGTTCTCTTCCCGCTGATCGCCCATATGCTGTTTGGTGCCGCCACTCACTGGGATATCCCACAGCTGCGCGGATTTAACTTCCGTGGCGGATTCGTCATGATACCGGAACTGGCGTCGTTGACACTGGCGCTGTCGATCTACACCTCTTCATTTATAGCCGAAGTCATTCGTTCCGGTATCGAGTCAGTTCCACATGGACAGAATGAAGCGGCCCGTTCGCTGGGTTTGCCGAATCCCGTGACGATGCGGCAGGTGATCATCCCGCAGGCGATGCGGGTCATCATTCCACCACTGACCAGTCAGTACCTCAATATTGTGAAAAACTCCTCACTGGCGGCGGCGATCGGCTACCCGGATATGGTATCGCTGTTTGCCGGTACGGTGCTGAATCAGACAGGTCAGGCTATCGAAACCATTGCCATTACCATGGCGGTGTACCTGATTATCAGTCTGATTATTTCGCTGCTGATGAACCTCTACAACCGCAAAATTGCGCTGGTTGAGCGTTAAGAGAACGGAATGACTATGTTGGCTACCACACATGAAACACCGCCAGTACCGACAAACCCGGTGCGTAAAGCCTGGGGCTGGGCACGAAAAAATCTGTTCTCCAGCTGGTTCAATACGCTGCTGACACTGTTGTGCCTGTGGATCATCTGCAACGTTATACCGCCGGCGTTAAACTGGCTGATCTTTCAGGCTAACTGGCTGGGGACAACCCGTGCCGACTGTACCAAAGAAGGCGCCTGCTGGGTGTTTATCCATGCCCGCTTTGGTCAGTTTATGTATGGATTGTATCCACATGAACTGCGCTGGCGTATTAACCTCGCGCTGGTCATCGGTCTGCTGTCGATTATCCCGATGTTCATCAAGTCGATGCCGCGTCGGGGCCGTTATATCGCCTGTTGGGCCGTGGCCTATCCTCTCATCGTCTGGTTCCTGATGTACGGCGGCTTTTTCGGCCTCGATCGCGTTGAGACCCGCCAGTGGGGAGGCTTGACGCTGACGCTGATTATCGCATCGGTAGGCATTGCCGGCGCATTGCCGTTGGGGATTTTACTGGCGCTGGGGCGACGCTCAACGATGCCGGTGGTTCGCACGTTGTCGGTCATCTTTATTGAATTCTGGCGAGGGGTGCCGCTGATTACCGTGCTGTTTATGTCTTCGGTAATGCTGCCGCTGTTTATGGCCGAAGGGAGCACTATCGACAAACTGGTACGTGCCCTGGTCGGGGTGATTCTGTTCCAGTCGGCCTATATTGCCGAAGTCGTGCGGGGTGGTTTGCAGGCGCTGCCCAAAGGACAGTATGAAGCGGCGGAATCACTGGCGCTGGGCTACTGGAAAACACAGATCCTGGTCATTCTCCCCCAGGCGCTCAAGCTCACCATCCCGGGACTGGTTAACACCATCATTGCGCTGTTTAAAGATACCAGCCTGGTGATCATCATTGGCCTGTTCGATCTTTTCAGTAGCGTACAGCAGGCAACGGTTGACCCCGCCTGGCTTGGTATGTCGACAGAGGGATATGTTTTCGCCGCCCTCGTCTATTGGATTTTCTGTTTTAGCATGTCGCGCTACAGCCAGTATCTGGAAAAGCGCTTTCACACCGGGCGCAAATCGCACTGAGGTTTTACATGACACACACTATGACTAATTCTGCCGACGCAATGATGATTACGCTCGAAAATGTAAATAAATGGTACGGCCAGTTTCACGTATTGAAAGACATTAACCTGCAGGTGAAACCACGTGAACGCATTGTCCTCTGTGGGCCTTCAGGATCGGGTAAATCGACCACGATTCGTTGCATCAACCACCTGGAAGAACACCAGCAGGGGCGGATCGTCGTCGATGGCATTCATCTTAACGATGATGTCCGCAACATAGAACGTGTTCGCACTGAAGTCGGCATGGTATTTCAACACTTTAATCTTTTCCCCCACCTGACCGTTTTGCAGAACTGTACCCTGGCGCCAACCTGGGTGCGTAAGATGCCGGCGAAAGAAGCGGAAGCGCTGGCGATGCATTATCTGCAACGTGTCCGTATTGCGGAACATGCGCATAAATTTCCCGGGCAACTGTCGGGGGGGCAGCAGCAACGCGTGGCGATTGCCCGTTCTCTGTGCATGAAACCCAAAATCATGTTGTTCGATGAGCCCACCTCCGCGCTTGATCCGGAGATGGTCAAAGAAGTGCTCGATACCATGATTGGCCTGGCGGAAGACGGTATGACGATGTTGTGCGTCACCCATGAAATGGGCTTTGCACGTACGGTGGCTGACCGGGTGATCTTCATGGACCGTGGCGAGATTGTCGAACAGGCGCCGCCACAGGAGTTCTTCTCCCATCCTAAATCAGAACGTACCCGTACGTTTTTGTCGCAGGTTATACACTAAACGTCGAGGGGCACTCGCGGTTTTCTCCCCCTCAGCGCTGGCTGAGGGGGAAATGAATAGTCCTTAATCCCCTGGCCGTCAGCCGCGATGAACATCGACCGCAACCTCAAGGGCCAGCGTGACTCCGCCATCGAAAATAACCCCCTGCAACGGAGCAACATCGGCGTAATCCCTGCCCCACGCCGTGACAATATGTTGCCCCTGCGGCATGAGATCGTTGGTCGGATCAAATTCCAGCCAGCCTACATCGGGAATAAAAATGGCAAACCATGCATGCGACGCATCGGTGCCGACTAATTTTTCCTGTCCCTCGGGCGGTAGCGTTTCAATATAGCCACTGATATATCGCGCGGGTAAACCTACGGAACGCAGGCAAGCAATCGCCAGATGAGCAAAATCCTGACAGACCCCCCGCTTTTCCTCTAAGACCTGCTCTGGTGGGGTGCTGACGCTGGTCGCAATCGGATCGAAAGTAAACTCCTCAAAAATGCGATGGGTAAATGCCGCCGCAGCCTGAATTACCGGGGCATCATCGTGGAAAATATCCGCCGCATAGCAGGCCAGCCGTTCAGAACGAAGAATTAAACTGGAATCCAGCAAATACTCTTTCGCCATCCGCAGTTCCGGCGTCCCGGGCTCATGTAATAGCTGCCGATACTCTCCGCAGGTCAGAGCGTGGTTCTGCAGCAGATCCGCGTGGCTGATTTGGTCAATATCAAACTCACTTTCCATCTCAATGGTCAGGGTGTCATGCGGTTCCTGGATCGAGAAATAAAACGTCAGATTGCCGAAATAATCACTCCCCTCGTTCTGATAAATGGGTATCGGCGTTACGGTGATCCGCCGTTGTACGCAATACTGATTCGCGGTATTACGCGGCAACAGGTGCGTCATGTTGTAGCATAACGTCACCGGAGAGTTGTAATGGTACTTTGTAAGATGTCGTACCCGGTATTTCATAAGTCGGTCTTCCACTGCGCGTTAATCAGTTGCTGCGGTCCATTAGCGTGATCGAAATATTTGTCGCTCAGCAAGGTCGTGAATTGCTCCAGCTGGCTGATTATCTGAGTCATTAGTTCATCCAGTGGTCCACGCAGTCCGGTTTGTTCATCAACCTGTGTCAGGAAGTCGAGTTCGGCAAGTTGAATATCCGTGAGTGATTTCATCACCGGCCGCATATCAGATGTCAGGCTGGAAGTCTGCCCCTCCTGTCGCGGCAAATCGAGGAGATATTTACGCAACCGATCGACCTGATAAATCAACGAACGCGGGTTTGTGCCATCCAGCATCAATAAATCCAGACCGGAAATAAGATTCATCTGTCCCCGGTAACGTCGCCGAAACGAAATTAACGCCTCAACGCTCATCAGGACCGATTCTAAAATTTGCTGTTGCTGTAAACCAGGAACGGCGCGGGTCAAGGTATGTTTCAGCAGAATAGCGGTGAGACGCGCCCGTTCAGCACGGCGACCAATCTCCTGGAACCGCCAGTCCATGCCCCGCAGCATACTCTCATGATTCAGTCCGGACAGGGCCAGTAAAGAGGTGACCAGATTATCCAGCGACTCTTCCGGCAATTCCGGCAGCCCGTCTTGATATGCAACCTCCACCGTCCGAATATAATCGCGTAATTCATTGATAATAATCCGCGTATCAGCCGACAGCATCTCTTTCACCTGCTCACCGCAGGCCAGCATGTTGAGGATATTAAATTTTATCGATCCCGTGCGTTGGCCATCGCAAACCAGTGAAGACAGTTCATGATTTTGGTCGCCGACAGCGTCGCTTTCAGGCAATGTCCCGGTGAGCGCAGATAATGCCCCCAGCAGAATTTCGCGACTTTCAGGCATAAAATGCTCAACGCCATTAAGCTGTTTGAACAGAATGCGTATCAGGCGCAGGCTCATTTCTGCGCGTTCCGCATAGCGGCCGAACCAGAACAGGTTTTCTATCACCCGGCTGGGCAAATTTCCCTCATCACGAGGAATCGAGTCTGTCAGAAGTGGCTGCGCGGTATCGAAGCTTTCACCAAGTATCCACGAATCTTTACTCCGTGCGCCGGATAAGTCGCTGACAATACAATCATCAGCAGACTCTGCTACCCGCGACAACGTTCCTGGCATGACGCAGTACCCTTCCGGTGCGGCAACGGTGAAAGCGCGGAAAATCGTGGGGCGATACTCAATTTGCTGATTAGCCCACACCGGGACACGTGAGCCCGGAATATAGGCCTGAGCCACATAGCTGTGCGGGCTGGCAGTGATTTGCTGAATAATAAGCTTGCGGCCTGCGTCATCCAGACTATGGCCATAGATACTTTTGCTATCAAAACTCCGATAAGACGGTTTGATGATCAGTTGGTCAAGGTGGTGGCTCACAAAGTCGCGGTCCTCCGCCCGGCCACACCACCAGGTCTTCACCGTGGGGATCAACAGCGGCTCACCCAGCAAAAACTGACTAATTTCCGTGATAAATGCCAGCAACGCCGGAGCTTCAAGGACCCCTGAGCCCAGAGGGTTTGCCAGCACGACGTTACCGTTGCGCACGACTTCAAGCAGTCCCGGAACGCCGAGTCGCGAGTCGGAGCGTAATTCCGTCTGATCACAGTAGGCATCATCCATCCGGCGCAAAATCACATCCACTTCCGACAAACCATTAAGGGATTTCAACCATACTCTGCCGTTACGCACGGTCAGGTCGCCTCCCTGCACCAGCTGGAAACCAAGATAGTTTGCCAGATAAGCATGTTCAAAATAGGTACTGCTGTAGGCGCCGGGAGTCAGGACGACGATCCGCGGGGTATCGGTTTTGTGGCTGGCGAGGCTGGCCAGCGTATGCCGCAGAGCATGAAAGAAACCGGAAAGTCGCCGGACATGACTGTTACGAAACAACGATGGCAGTACGCGGGAAACGGCGATTCGGTTTTCCAGAACATAGCCAGTACCACTCGGGGCCTGAGTACGATCGCCTATCGCCACAAACTGTCCATTACCACCGCGAACCAAATCGACAGCATGGAAGATCAGATTGTGAGCCCCAGGCAAGCGAATACCGTGGCATTGACGCAAAAAACCTGGGTGAGAGAAGACAATTTCTGACGGGATAATCCCCTCTTTCAACAGCCGCTGTTCACCATAGAGGTCTTTCAGCATCAGGTCGAAGAGCAGCGAACGCTGAGCCAGCCCACGTTCCACGGTTGACCATTCCCCCTCCGCCAACAGATTGGGAATGATATCCAGCGACCAGACGTTTGGCGAAAGCGGATCGCCATTAAGGTTATAGGTGGCACCATCATCACGCAAAATACGCTGTGCCTGGCGAAGACGGTTTTCCATCCCTTCCACACCCATCTCACTGACGCTGTTCATCACCTCCGTCCAGTGTGGACGGAGGGTGTTCGTCAGATCGCAGGCCTCGTTATAAATTGCTGTCGACGCGTTCTCGACAGAGAAAGAAGCCGGCTCACAGGCCGGCGCGATTGATTCAGAAAAAGATGCAGTCATATATTCTGATTACCCGGCTCAAAACTAAATCCTAGTATACTTCCTGCGAAGGTCCAAAGTATGTGGATATTCGTCACCAGGTTCCTCTGCAGGCGGAGCCATCGGGCGTGGTACCTGCTCATGCTCATAGAAGGTCCTTAGCGCGCTGAATGCCGGTGGGGGGATCAATGCGCCCTGGGTAAAACCATGATCCCAGAAGCGATTGACACGCCTGGCTTCTGCTTCATTGCTGTTAACCGGTCGCGTCTCATAGTTACGTCCGCCAGGATGGCTGACGCGATAAGTGCAGCCACCGATGGAAAGACCATTCCAGGTATCAATCAAATCAAACACTAACGGGGTATTTACCCCAATCGTCGGATGCAGCGCTGACGGTGGCGCCCAGGCCCGGTAACGTACCGCCCCCACCATCTCACCTTTTCTTCCGGTCGCCCGTAGCGGCACACGGCGGCCGTTACACGCAAGCACGTAACGTCCTTCTGTCAAACCAGACAGGCGCACCTGGATGCGTTCGACGGAGGAATCAACATAGCGCGAAGTCCCGGACAGCGTCACTTCCTCACCCAGAACATGCCACGGTTCGATGGCCCAGCGAAGCTCCAGCTCAATATCATCAATTTGCTGGCGGCCATAGTGCGGGAAACGGAACTCTTCAAACGGCAACAGCCACGCCAGCTTGAAGGGGTAGCCATGACGCTGCAGGTCATCCACTACCTCTTTCACATCCTGCCAGACAAAATGCGGCAACATAAATTTATCGTGCAACTGTGTGCCCCAGCGGACCAGCGGCTGGTGATACGGTTCTTTCCAGAAACGCGCCACCAGGCACCGGAGCAGCAGCAATTGAACCAGCGACATGCGTGCGTGGGGGGGCATTTCGAAACCACGGAATTCCAGCAGTCCCAGACGACCGCTACTGCTGCCTGCCGCATACAGTTTGTCGATGCAAAATTCTGAACGGTGGGTATTACCGGTGACATCCACCAGCAGGTTGCGCATCAGCCTGTCCACCAGCCATGGCGTATCAACCAACCCTTCCGGCATATTCTGGAAGGCGATCTCCATTTCATAGAGCGCTTCGTCTCGCCCTTCATCCGGACGCGGAGCCTGACTGGTTGGGCCAATAAACATGCCGGAAAATAAATAGGAAAGACCCGGATGATGTTGCCAGTAGGTCACCAGACTACGCAGGAGATCGGGACGCCGAAGAATGGGACTGTCGGCTGGCGTGCTCCCGCCCAGGGTCACATGGTTCCCCCCTCCGGTGCCGGTATGCCGACCATCAAGCATAAACTTCTCGGCCGCCAGCCTTGCCTGGTGCGCCTGTTCGTAGAGTGTTTCAATATTATGCACCAGCTCATCCCAGTGACTGGCCGGATGAATATTGACCTCGATAACCCCGGGATCGGGCGTTAACAGCAGCTTCTGTAAGCGCGGATCTTTTGGCGGTTCATAACCTTCAATCACCACCGGCATCTGTAGTTCACTGGCAGCCACCTCGATGGCATGAACCAAAGCCACATAATTCTCGAGATGGGTTACCGGCGGCAGGAACAGATGCAGCTTGCCTTCGCGCGGTTCGAGACATAGTGCGGTGCGGACCACGCTTTTAGTACCATTAGCGACCGTTTTTTGTTGCTGCAAGGTCTGCCGGGCAATCGTCGTTGCCGTCTCTTTTTCCATAGCAAACACGGGCAGAGGTTCACGAGGTTCAAAAGGATCCCGTTCGATGACGATCTCATCGTCGGCTAATGGCGGCAGTGAATTGAGCGGCAGACGGTAACCCATAGCGCTATCACCAGGGATCAGCGTAATCAGCCCGGCACGCATTGGCCAGGGGCTACTTTGCCAGCATGTACCGTCGAATTCGACAGGCAAGATGTAGCCCGTGGCGTTTTCCATACCGCGGCTGAGTAAACTCGCCAGTCTCCGCCGTTCAAGGTCATGATTCAGATTCGCGGCCCTCGGATCGGTCCCCTCCGGCAGAGAACGTTCCAGCCACAGATAGTAGAGTGCATCTTCATAAGCGGGTTGCAAATAACGTGTGGCAATGCCCAGCTGCTGACACAGCGTCAGACCAAACCGTTCAGCGTCGCTAAGAGTATGACCGTAATCCCGATCGACGCGGGCTAAGAGCGCCTGATCGTGCCACAGCGCCTCGCCATCGGTGCGCCAGAAGCACCCTAGCGCCCAACGCGGGACCTCCTCGCCCGGATACCACTTGCCCTGGCCATAATGCAGCAACCCGCCGCGACTGAACTGCGTTTTTAACCGCAGTAACAAATCTTTAGCGAGGCGTAATTTATCTTTACCCAGCGCTTCGGTATTCCACTGCGGGGAATCCATATCGTCGATGGAGATAAACGTCGGTTCGCCGCCCATGGTCAGACGGACATCGTTAGATGCCAGTTCGGCGTCAACGGCACGTCCCAGCGCGTTGATGTTCAGCCACTCGTCTTCGCTGTAGGGCCGTGTGACCCGCGGATCTTCATGAATACGGGTGACGATATTGGAATAGCTGAACTCGCATTCGCACGGGTCGGTTGCGCCGGTAATCGGTGCCGCAGACTGCGGGTCGGCGGTGCAGGCTAAAGGAATATGCCCTTCGCCGGCGAACAGGCCGCTGGTCGGGTCGAGCCCTACCCACCCGGCGCCGGGCAAATAAACCTCACACCAGGCGTGCAGATCGGTGAAATCCTGTTCCGGCCCAGACGGACCGTCCAGCGCTTTCACATCGGCGGTCAATTGCACCAGATAACCAGAAGCAAAGCGAGCGGCCAGCCCCAGATTACGTAATATCTGTACCAGCAACCACGAGGTATCCCGGCAGGAACCTTTTTTCAATGTCAGCGTTTCCTGACAACTCTGTACGCCGGGTTCAAGGCGAATACCATAGTCAATTTCACTGGCCAACCGGCTATTGAGCTGCACCAGGAAGGTGACGATAGGCACCATTTCCTCGCAATCAACGCTTGCCAGCCACGCTTCCAGTTCAGGACTCTGCTCGGTGACCTTCAGATAAGGAGCAAGTTCTTCTTGCATTAAGGCATCATAGGCAAAGGGGAAGTTCTCGGCATACTCTTCAATGAAGAAGTCAAACGGGTTGATCACGGTCATATCCGCGATCACCTCCACCGCAAACTCCAGGCGCTTCACTTTTTCAGGAAACACCAGACGCGCCTGATAGTTACCGAACGGATCCTGCTGCCAGTTAATAAAATGATCCTCTGGCGTCACTTTCAGGGAGTAGCCATGGATATGGGTACGTGAATGAGGCGCAGGCCGCAGACGCAAAATATGTGGCGCCACGTTGATCAAACGGTCGAAGTCATAGGTCGTTTTATGTTGAATCGCTACCCGGATGGTCATACGGCATCTCCTTGCAGGAAATGAAACCAGTTATCGGTAATCAGGTGATGAAGCGCAATCAGGCTGAGCTGGATTTCATTAAGATAGAGGCTGAACTCACGGTTCAGATCGTGGGAATTATCAACGCCCCGGGTCGCAAGCAGCAGACCATCGATGTGCTCCGAAACGGCTGACGCTCGCGGCAACTCCGCGGCTGCCAGTTTAATCTGTTCAAGGCAATAACGCTGCGAACGGGGGAAATGCCTGTCTGTCAGGAGCAGGGTTACCACCAGCGAGCCTTTAATAGAGCAGCGCATCACCCGGCGAAAGCTGAGATAGGCACTTTGTGATTTCAGTACTTTAGACCACACGACCTGGCCTAACTTAATACTCTCTTCCTCACGCGCCTGCATCATCAGGGAGTTCGCGGCGTCAAGAATACGCGTATTCATATCGGCGCGCTCAAGATAGCGCCCCATGTTCAGAAAATACCAGCCGGCATCACGACTCATCGAACCGGTCAGCAAACCAATAATTTTCTGGCATCCTTCTATGATGGTATTAAGGTAGGTATGCCGTTCAGAGCGGTTGATACCGAGGCGGATGTTCTGTCTGGCGTAGAGATCCAGTTCATTTATCAGTTCCCACATCTCTCCCGGCACAACATCACGGCTGGTACGAATATTTTCGCGGACCATTTTTAAAGAAGACAGCAGAGAATCGGGATTGCTCTCGTCGGCCAGCAGAAACTTCAACACATTGCGTTCATCTTTAATTTTGTAGCGCTGGCCAAACAATGCGACGCCACTGTTAATTTCAATCAGGTTATACCAGGAAACGGCGATGTCTCGCGGCAGATCGTAAAGCAGATCGTCGTACACGCTGACTAACCGTGCAATATTTTCCACTCGCTCCAGATAACGCGCGCTCCAGTACAGGCGCGCGGCAACTCTTGATAGCATGTTCATTATCTTTTGCTCTCCACGATCCAGGTATCCTTACTTCCACCGCCCTGCGATGAGTTAACAACTAACGAGCCTTTTTTCATCGCTACCCGCGTGAGTCCACCCGTCGTCACGTAAGTCTCTTTGCTTTGCAAAATAAACGGGCGCAAATCAAGATGGCGCGGCTCCAGATAATCTTTGGCGATCAGCGCCGGTGCGGTGGAAAGCTTTAGCGTCGGCTGAGCGATATAGTTACGTGGATTAGCCTGAATCAGTTCGGCAAACAACTGCTGATCTTTTTTGGTCGAGTGCGGCCCTACCAGCATGCCGTAACCGCCTGACTCGTTGGCCGGTTTGACCACCAGTTTATCCAGATTCTGCAGCACGTATTCGCGGTCGTCGTCATTCTGACAAAGGTAGGTTTTGACGTTAGGGAGAATGGGCTCTTCGTCCAGATAGTAGCGAATCAACGCCGGGACGTAAGCATAGACGACTTTATCATCCGCAACCCCTGCGCCAGGCGCATTGGCCAGCGCGACGTTTCCGGCTTTCCATGCCCGCATCAGGCCAGGAACCCCGAGAACGGAATCAGGCTGAAAGACTTCCGGGTCAAGGAACAAATCGTCAATACGTCGGTAAATGACATCCACCCGTTCCGGACCGTAGATTGTTTTGGTGTACACACAGTCGTCGTCGCCGACAAACAGATCGGCACCTTCTACCAGTTCTACCCCCATTTGCTGGGCCAGGAAGGCATGTTCGAAGTAGGCCGAATTATAAATACCGGGGGTCAGCACCACAATTTCCGGGCGTTCCACCTGCCGGGGCGACAGGGCGGTCAGGGTTTCCAGCAGTTGCGCAGGATAGGCATCAACCGGCTTAATATCGTCACTTTCAAACAGTTCAGGCAGAACGCGCTTGGTAATGGCGCGGTTTTCCAGCATATACGAGACGCCGGATGGTACCCGCAGGTTATCTTCCAGTACGTAAAACTGCCCTGTTTCATCACGCACCAAATCGGTACCGCAAATATGCGCCCATACGCCATAAGGCGGTGTCATGCCAACGCACTCAGGACGGAAATTTTTAGATTCCTTAATAATATATTCAGGAATAATTCCATCTTTTATGCAATTTTGTTCATTATACAGGTCATCGATAAAGCGGTTAAGGGCGGTAAGACGTTGCTTAAGACCTGTTTCCGCTATCGCCCAGTCTTTAGCATCAATGATGCGGGGAATAATATCGAATGGCCAGATCCTGTCGATATTTCCTTTATCGGTATAGACCGTAAAACTAATGCCCATTTCCTGAATTGTCGCCTCCGCCGTCAAACGACGTTTCTCCAGTTCATCCGGTGGAAGAGAATCAAGGCATTGAATCAGACGTTGCGCGGAAAGGCGTGGATTGCCCTCATGGTCGATCAGCTCATCGAAAAAGATGTCGGCTTCGTAATTTTTTATGAGTTTATGCATCAGCATTGTATCCTTGTGAAATCGCCGATCGTGGCAGTATATGCTGCACCTACACAGAACTAAGTCCCGGGTCCCTTGCTTGCAGTACGCCAAAAAGGGTCGTGACATTGTTACCAACGGCAATACAAAATAATTACTCGCATATCAATGCGGTTAATATGGCTATGTGTGAGTCAGGTTTCCCCTTTGAAAATAGCGGTGAATGTGAATACTGAGATCCGTTTCGAACCCAATAATGACAAAGTTGATTATCCACCCCTCGCCGACAATAACATCTGTACTGCTTATGATGGCCGCAAAGAAAGATTGAAATTCCCCCACTTTTTTATCCTCTGCCACAAAGATAAGCACAAAACATGCCATTAATTAATTTCTTTTGTATCAGCAAGATATAGGATAAGTGACGGTGTAATGTGAATCTACAATGCATCACTATGATGCATGAAAAATTTCGTGGGGCACCAAATTGAAGCATTGCTTTTGCTTCTGCCAGATTATCTGAACGACAGCATTTTCACCACGGCAGGATGATGTAAAGTGTTATTGAATATATTGCCAATGCCTGCCTCAGATAATGCGGCAAGTCGGCAAACAGACTGTTTATCAGATATAACCCTGCTCGCGCATTTTCGCTACACCTTCCTCTCTCAGGCAGACCATACCCGTCGTCAGTAATTCAAATCCGTGACGCTGATAAAATCCGGTTTTATCCGGCACCGAATAAATAAAAATCTTACCGTAGGGTAACAGCACATCACATATTGTCTGCATCAACTGGCGTTAGCGAAAAAGTGACCTTTCTCCCGGCATGCGATCAGCGCCCGGCCGCTGTCGGCGGCGCAGACGTAAGATCAGGAATGACCCCGGCGGCGGGCTGTCGCCGGGGTGAACGCCGGGAGAACTAACGAATTACGGCGGCATAGCTGTGCTTACGGATAAAGCGCGAGCGCCAGGGTTTCAGCAGCGCAATCGCCAGCCCGGCGGTAACAAAATCAAGCCCTATCGCGCAGCTGAAGACCACTCCCCACCCTTGAGTATGCTGGTACAGCAGCGCCGCCAGCGGGCCGCCGAAGATCGATCCGATCCCTTGTGAGATATACAACCAACCGTAGTTAGAACTCGCGTACTCGCTGCCGAAGGTGTCGGTCAACGTGGAGGGAAACAGCGAAAAAATCTCTCCCCAGCCGAAAAACACCACGCCGGACAACAGGACAAACAGCATCGGATCGTCCCGGCAGGCCAGCCACAGGATCATCGCCACCCCTTCCAGCGCAAAGGCGATAAACATGGTGTTTTCACGGCCATAGCGATCGGAAATATAACCAACAGCGGGCGCGTCAGGCCATTGGTAGGGGTCAGTTTGGATATCGAAAATTATTGTACGTTAAGGCT
This sequence comes from Raoultella sp., assembly GCF_039594335.1. NCBI lineage: Bacteria > Pseudomonadati > Pseudomonadota > Gammaproteobacteria > Enterobacterales > Enterobacteriaceae > Klebsiella > Raoultella sp. The sequence goes on along the minus strand of NZ_JBCNNS010000035.1, from coordinate 5,847 downwards.
ATTTTTTGACCTTTCGACTTTAGCTGGTCTCAGTCGGCGAAACTTACCGGAAGCCGGTATCCGGTTGCTTTTCCAGATATAATCGCCTGTCAGATTGATATGCTCCCAGCCTAGCGGGGACAAATGCGACAGCAATTGATCGTTGATCTTCACCCCTTTACGCTTCAGGGCATCGACTGCTCTTTCCATATAGACGGTAAGTGCCAGATCATGTTCACTAAAATACGCCATCCGGGTCAGCGTTAACTCATCGTCCGGTAATGCCAGTAATGATTCTCTTTCCGACAGAGAAAGAATCTGCCTCCTTGCCATATAGTTTCCCTCATAAATTATCCGATGCGGTATTTTTAACAAAAATGGTTATCGCATAAGGGCACACCCTGACGCCATAACCAAAATGTGACGGTGCACGTTAAATGACATAACCTATATGCGATAGAATAAATGCAATAACCTATATGCGATAATGTGGTGAAAAAATGTTCATCAGAGCTTATTTAAGGGCATCGACGGAAGATCAGTTCGCCGATCGGGCAAAAGAGATGCTGGAACAGTTCGTTCAGGAGCGTGGACATAAAATAGCCAGTTACTACCGGGAGAACATAAGCGGTACAAAACTTGACCGTCCGGAGCTGGGACGCTTACTGATGGACAGTCACCGCAATGATATTTTGCTGGTCGAGCAGATAGACCGCCTGACTCGCCTCAGCAACAGCGACTGGATGACGCTGAAAAAGCAGATAGAACAACACGAGCTACGAATTGTCAGCCTGGATGTCCCCACCTCATGGCAGGCGCTGTCAGATAAAGACCCTTCGCAGGCTGATCCGATCACCCGTGCCGTGATAACCGCCATCAACAATATGCTTATCGACCTGATGGCCGCAATGTCGCATAAGGACTGGCTGAGCCGCCGCCAGCGGCAAAAACAAGGAATTGAACGTGCGCATACACTGGGAAAATACCGAGGAAAACAGGCCGATCAGGAACGGCATCAGCAAGTCCTGTACTACCGACAGGTCAAGAAACTGAGCATCCGTGAAACGGCAGACGCGACAGGGTACAGCCCCTCCCAGATATGCCGCATTCAGGCACTATACCGGCAATCAGAAACGGGTGATTTGGGTTAAGTTGTGATTGTTGTATGATGCCGGTGAGTATAACCGCTTATATATTGAGGGATTAATGATGGCAAGAGCACTGGCCTGTTTGGGTGATAAAACGAGTTACGGAGAAATTATTTCAGCGACAGCGTCCTGGTTTGAAGGAAGTAAAGCAATAGCCCGGACCGGCGACAAGGCATCATGCCGTAAATGCAACGGGTATTTTGAAATCCTTGCCTCCGCACAGGACTGGGTAGAAGAAGGCAAAGCATATGCGGCCACAGGTGACAGAGTGCTGTGCCGTTGCCCCGATCACTATGTTTACGGTTCAGCCACGCAGTCTACCAGCACAGGTACTGGATCTCTGACCTCCCACAATACCAGTCAGTCGTCTGTACCGGCGCAGCAGGCACAGGACTCCAGCGCCCGGAACTGCATCCGTTTCCAGTGCGCCGGTGACGATGGCCAGCTAATGGCAGGCTGCCGCTACACCCTTATGTTCCCGGACGGACGTTCTGAAGCTGGCGTTACTGATGAACACGGGGTTACCGGATGGCATTATGCTGAATCGGCAAACGATATCAGCCTGCATATTCTTACGGACTGAGGAAAACATATATGTATGACAACAGATGGAGCGGTGTACACGGTAAAAACTCCGGGCTTGATGGCGATAAAACGTCAACAGGAGCAGTCTGCTATGCCGGAAGTCAGGGCTGGTCAGTAAACGGAAGGCGAAAGCTTTACGTGGGTGATAAAACGTCACCCTGTCCGAAATGCGGACAGACAGGCGTGATTGCCTCAGGCGATCTCCGGCAGACAAATCCACAGGGACGGGCGGTCGCCGTCAATGGTTCACCAGTACGCTGTGGGTGTGCGACCGGAACGAACTTCGTTATTGCGGCGGGAAATCCGTCAACGGCAAAAATTATCGGTGCACAGAGCCAGTCCGGGCAACAACCTTCTTCACGTAACACCCTTCGTTTTCAGTGTGCCGATGATGACGGCAGACTAATGGTGGATTGCCGGTATGTTCTGGTGTTCCCTGGGGGCCATACAGAAACGGGGAATACAGATAGCCAGGGGATGACAGCGTGGCATTATGCTGAATCCGCTGAAAATATTAACCTGCATATATTAATGGATTAATTATGGCTGTTTACCACCTCAGTACCCGTATTAACTCTAATGTCCCGGCTGATTCTTTGTTGTATGACCTGTGTATTTATCGCATGGATTCCGAAAGGAATAAATACGCCCTGGTGGATGTGAAGCAACAACCGTTTCTTGGCAATTATGAAACACAGAGTCACATGACCGGAAATATAAATGAGTCTCTCTCAACAATTTATATTATGGAAATGACCCTTTATCGAAAAACCATGTTGCATACGCACTGTGTAACGCCTGTTCCGTTCACTAAGATGTATACGCTGGAAGAGTTTGCATCAGGCAAAGCCTGGTCTCCGGTGAAGCGGGAGAATCCCTGTTATTTTGAGTCAAAAGGGACAATGAAACCTGAGAGTCAGGGGGGCGAAACAAAGCAGATCAAAATCACCATCCCTGAACGTCCATTTATTGCAAAAGAATACCCCATCGGCAATCCCAAAGACCCTTTTGATAAAAATTTAATAGAACGTCAAATAGATGAAAGATTTAACGGATTTGATTTTCCTAATCAAATAGCAGCAAGTGTATGTGGACCTGCTGCATTTTTTTACTGTCTGCAAAAGGATCGCCCTGATGTGTATACGCAAGCTGCCCATGAACTTTGGCGGTACGGGAAAACTAAAATAGGTGACTTAATCATCTCGCCTGGTGAAGGTTGCCGACACCCAACAGGTACATTTTACTTTGATGACGGCAGGCCGAAGATAGCTGGTACTGACTGGATGACACTAGCTGGACTCAGGGATTCAGAGAATACCGTACTGAACTTTGATGCTCTTGATTCTCCAGTTGCAGGCATCACAATGTGGCAAACACTGACTGAATGGTTTGAAAAGGCCGGTTATGAAAAGGTGTTCAGTAATGTAGGGATCACTCAGGCAGGTGTCCAGGGAATCAGAGATTTAAATAAATTTATAGAGCAAGGTTATAAAGTCGTAACATTAATAAACGATGGGCTTCTTGAATATAGTACAAACAAAACAACGTTACCTACGCACTGGATTGTATGGGATGGTCAGGTCACACAAGAAACTAATGGAGAGATATCATTAAAGTTATTCTCTTGGGGAAAGGTAACTAACTGGGTAAAACCAAAAAAAGATTTGCAGTTTTTCATTAACAGATTTTTTGGAGGGGTGGTTTTCAAACCATTAAAGTAAATGAGAAAGGTACTTTTTGCTATTTCTTTACTTCTGTTATCTGCATGTACAATTAAGGCAGATTTTAAGCCGGAAGGGGATGCCCTTAATGAAGCAACGGTAGGGGCTCCTTATTATAGCCAAATAAATATATTTGGCGGAAGAGTTCTATCTTATAATATTGATGGCAAACAGGTAATTGCAGGAGATATTCATCCTGATAATCTAGGCCTCCATTTACAGTATTGTGATGATAAAGAACTCAATAATTGTATTCAGATTAGAGGGATACCAACAAAAGCAGGTATAGTTAAAGTACGAGTTCATGGCGGCTTAGGTGGCGGAATGCTTTCAAAATCAGGCGATTTTGACAAAACCTACACTATCACGATCAAAGATTCAGGAGGCTCTTCTTAAGATCGTTTGAGAGGTAGTCTTGGCATTGCTAGCCAGGATACGAGAACCCGCTCAGAGAGCGGTTTCTTCTCGTGTAATTGGTCAAAAAACAACCTTAACGTACAATAATTTCCGATCTCCAAACTGACCCCTGGTAAAACGATCGATAGTCAGCGCCAGCGGCAGCGCGGCCATACCGAAGACCACCGCCTTGCTGATGCCGAAATCTTCAGCGAAGACCGCCATCTGCGACGTCACCATCAGTCCGGATGGTCGACATCATCGCCATCATGGCGAACATCAGCCAGAAAAGAGGTTCACGCAGCATTTCACGCGAAGTGAATTGCCGGGTACTTTTTGCGCGACGGTCTGACTGGCGGGCAACGCACCGCTATCAGGCGGCAGCTTCAGCACCTGGCTGGCGAGAAATCCCACGGCGGCAAACAGGGGTTAAAAGCGGGAAGCCGCCAAAATTTTGCGGGCTTGCCATACCATACGGATTATGACAACGGCAATCCCTCAATCATGGCGTCAAGATGCAGTAAATCTGCGCCAGTGCTCCGGGGCGGCTGGTTGCCAGCGTCAGCTCCTCTGCCGTGAGCGACAAATACTCCAGCTGCTGGCCTTCATCAAAATCAGGCAGACCGTACAGTGCGAATTTTTCTGCATCCGTTAAAACGGAGAGTCTTTTGCCTTTATCTTTACGACGGGATGTCATCCTGACCTCGCACTGAATTGTCCGTAAGAGGCTCGTTCTGCGGACAGTAAAAATTTACGCTTCAGAGAAAATCACTGCTGACGTTGTCTCATATCACCGGTACGATATCAATCTCTTTCACGGCCCCTTATACGTACATATTTATGACAGAAATACGCATTGGCTATGCCCGATGTTCAACTGACCGTCAGGATCTGGCTGCACAGCAAGAAGCCCTCGTCGGTCTCGGCGTTTCCCCGGACCGGATTTATACCGATAAGGGGCTGACCGGTTCAGATCGCCAGCGCCCCGGTCTGGATCACGCTCTGGCCGCTGTACGCAGCGGTGACACGCTGGTTGTTCCCAGGCTTGACCGCCTGGCGCGTTCGGTGCCTGATGCGCGTGAGATAGCAGATGCATTACAGGCAAGAGGCGTGAAGCTGGCACTGGGAACCAGCATTTACGATCCGGCAGACCCTATGGGGAAAATGTTCTTCAATGTGTTGGCGACATTTGCCGAGTTTGAAGGTGACCTGATACGGCTGCGTACCCGCGAAGGGATGGCCATCGCCAGGGCAAAGGGGAAACTGCGGGGAAAACAACCTTATTAAAAGGTTTTTCAGACGGATATTCAGGTCATTGATATCGATGTACGGCCCTGCCTTATTGACACTTTTATTTGCAGTTGTCCTTTTTCAAATTTTCCCTGACGGGCCAATATGGCCTGTCCCCATATTTTGCATTTTCGTGATCGTTATTTTTTATCGGTATGTGAAATGGTAATCGTCAAAATTTAGCATTATTTTAAATTTATTTATAAGGAAATACTATGTCTACACCCGCACATTTATGGCTTGAAGATGAAAATGGTTCGCCGATTGTTAGCAGTTGCCTAATGCCACTTCGCCTGGGCTCTATCGAGTTAAAATCATTCTCTCACGGTGTCACTATTCCGGTTGACCCGAGCTGGGGAAAACTTACAGGTACGCGCGTTCACCGCCCTATAACGATAGTGAAAGAATTTGATCAGACAACACCACTTCTGTATCGCGCTGTCTGCGAAGGCCGGACCATGAAGAAAGCGACAATCAAGATGTACCGTATTCTGAAATCGGGCATCGAGGCCGAGTATTTCAATATCATTCTGGAAAACGTCAAGTTCACAACGGTTGCACCATTCCTGTCTCCTAACGGTATGATAAGCAGCCGAGGGCCAAAGCGCTCAACCAGCCGTCCCTGAAACGGCGAGAAAAAGGTCTGCAGCGAAAAGGTCACCTGTAATTCCGCCAACCCGACGCCCAGCTTCTCGGTCAACGGTCTGGTCAGCAACGTCCAGACATAT
>NZ_JBCNNS010000034.1:0-39065 GCF_039594335.1 Raoultella sp. | reverse complement strand
GCTGATACCCTGCCGCTGAAAACGCCGCATGTGCCCCCTGAGATTGCCCCACAAGAATAATTTCGTTCTTCAATGGAAATTCTTTGAGAGACTCGCGAACGCCATCGAGAATGCTCCAGGCTTCTCCTCTGGCATTAAGATAATGGTGTAATCCGCTGGAGCCCAGTCCTGGATAATCGGGCGCCACAATAGCAAAACCCAGTGACAGCCAGGTATTAAGATACTGTTTATCCCGAACGCTGCGCACATTTAATGAAGGGGCGCAGGCATTAGCCACACCAACGGTTCCGTGGGCCCACACGACAACAGGCCATCCCCCTTCCGGAGTTGAACCGAATGGAATAAACACCGCAGCGGTATCAGTGCGAATCGTCTTCCCATCCACTCCACTGACTGATTTATAATGCAGCAAATACTGCTGAGCCGCTTCGCTTAACCCATGATCTGCCGCCAGAACAGAGACAATATCGGATTTAGCAGTCGTTTTCTGTTCCGCCATCGCAGGTAAAGAACTCATGGCAAAAAACATTAATGCAGATGTAGCGGAAGCCAGATATTTCGAGAGTGAATGATTCATAACGTCCTGTTCCTGTTAATCACTAGTGCTTGAGCGCTTTAGTGTAAATGCCGAAAGTTTAATATTAGCTTAATGAAACTGGCGATCCTGATTTCAACCTGTTGATCATGGCGGATCGCCAGTAACGACCAATAACGTTGTAATCCTGTCGCTCAAAACTCCCTGAGCACTACCGTTTAAAAGGACGGATTCTCCGTCCATTGTCATTTGCACATATCGCGCAGAAAAAATACTTTCTATCCAGTGCCCTACAGGCGATAAATGCCCCCGCAACACAACCAGGATAACAACAATTTTAACACCAGCAGCATTACCACCGTATGCCAGCCCAGACCATCGCTGGTAGCCAACTGCATCGGACCTTTACCGTTGCCGGGAAGCTGGGGACAATAAAATGATAAAGCCCGGAGGTTAAATATTGAGTATTAATAGCGCATTGAATAAAACTCGCCAGGGAATAGAAATCATTATTTTTTCTAATGAATGAAGATGAAAAAATTAGAAAAAAACCTTTTATAGCTGATATGAAGAGATTAAATTCATTACTTTATCTTGGTCAAAATGACTCACCTTAGAAAATTTCAATCGTGATCTGTCGCACAAATCGCTAATCTCCGCGCCATCATCCGGGAGATCTTCTATGCTGCTTCATATTCTTTATCTTATCGGTATTACGGCAGAGGCTATGACTGGCGCTCTGGCAGCCGGGCGCCGCCGCATGGACACCTTTGGCGTCATCATTATTGCTACCGCCACCGCGCTGGGCGGCGGCTCAGTTCGGGATATCCTTCTGGGCCACTACCCACTGGGATGGGTAGAACATCCGGAATACGTCATTATCGTTGCCGTCGCGGCAGTGTTAACGACCATTGTTGCGCCGGTCATGCCCCATCTGCGCCGTCTGTTTCTGGTCCTGGATGCTCTGGGTCTGGTGGTGTTCTCAATTATCGGCGCGCAAATCGCGCTGGATATGGGAGAAGGGCCGGTGATCGCCTCTATCGCCGCAGTGATTACCGGCGTATTTGGCGGCGTACTGCGGGACATGTTCTGTAAGCGCATTCCGCTGGTTTTCCAGAAGGAGCTGTATGCCGGCATCTCGTTTGCAGCCGCTATTATCTATATTGCCCTGCAGCATTACGTTAGCAGCCACGATGTGGTGGTTATCTCCACCTTGCTGTTTGGCTTTACCGCTCGCATGCTGGCACTGCGCTGGAAGCTAGGGCTGCCCGTCTTCCACTACAATCATAACGCCCACTGATCCCCTCAAAACCCGGGTATATGTTGCCCTCTGAGCCACTGCGCCAGCGCGGTAACATCCGGGTGTTGGAGAAAGGCAACCAGCCGTCTCGCGCTCTCTGCCCCCATGCCTGGCAGACGCTGCCATTGTTCCTCAGTACGTTCTCGTAGCTGCTGCCAGTTTTCCTTCGCCAGACCAGTAAGCGCCACCCGGGGTATCGGTACGCCAATCGCCTGGACCCAGCGCAGAAAGGGCTGCTCGCGCGCCAGATTAAACTGGTGCCAAAGCCGCTGCCCTCGCCCGGAGCTTATCCCCGGAATCTCCTGCAACTGCGCTGGCGTTAATGCCAGCCACGAGAACAGGTGATCCAGCGGCCGCGCATCTTGTAGCGTGCGCCACACGGACTCACCCACGCCATCAAGATGCAGAATCGGTTTTGACGACAGCCAGATAAGCCTTGAGAGAAACTGCGCATCACATCCCGGGGTCGTGAAATAGCAGGTCAACGGGGTAAACCGTTCCGGGGGAGGCTGCGGTTTATTACGCTGCGCCGACCGCCATACTACGCTGTCGAGGCGCGGAATGCCCTGGCCCGCCAGACTGATTTGTAGCTGATCGCCGAGGCCAATATCCAGGCGTTTCCAGCGGGAAACCGACCCGATACTGACTTGCTTAACCCGCTTGTCGTCCAGGCGCTGCGGATCCAACAGAGCGACGACGGAAATTTTGCCGCTGCGCCCGACCCGAAAGTGAATGCCGCGTACTTCCATTAACCGCGACGCTGGCGGATATTTCCATGCAACGACCCATTCACCCTGCCCTGGCGACCACAATCGCCCGGCAGGTTCCTGGCCACGGCGCACTACCACGCCGTCGGTAGCAAAAGGCAGAGGCGAGGTTAACCAGCGCTCTCGCCATTGTGCCACCTGCTGTGCATCCGTAACGGGCTGTGTAAAATATGCGCTGTGAAGAAATCCACTCTTGCGCAACAGGGTCAGACGCTGGCTCATGTTCTGAGGGCCATCTGGCCATGCCCAGATAAAGATCCCCAGCTCCGCGAGCTGCGCCGAGGTATCGAGGCGCATCAGAGTACCGGCCACTTTTGCCCGGGCATTCATTCCCCCCATCTGCTTCTGCACATGCCCGTCGTGCTGCAGGAAAAGCTCCCCCTGCAGCACGCTGTTCGCCAGTTCCCCCTCCGTTACTTTCGGCACAGCGGGGATCTGCCGTACCTTTGCGGTCCACGCCTCCCCGGCTCGACCATCTCCCCGACTAATGGCCTGTACCAGTTGCCCATGACGATACACCAGCGTCACGGCGACACCGTCAACCTTCGGCTGCACCCAAAGATCCTTTTTACCGTGCATCCACCGCGCAATATCCGATTTATCGGCCAGCTTACGCACGCCGGTATGGGCAACCGGATGCCTGACCTCTCCGGTGGCAGGCGGCACATCAGCGCTATCCGTGGGCGATACAAGCGAAAAACAGCGCCGCCACTGCATGAGTAGCGCCGAAAGCTGGTCGTATATCTCATCACTGACCCCACTGCTTCCCTGTCGCCAGTACGCATTTTTCCAGGCCGTCACCTGCTGGTTCAGACGATGTACTTCCTGTTCAGCCTGTGCCTGCGGCCATTCAGGGCAGGCTGTCTGCCCGTATCCAGCCACCGCCAACGCGCCAATCATCCAGATCCATTTATGCATGGTTCCACCTCCTGTTTACCCATGAACATTCTGCAGGAGAGCGGTTTTTTTCGGCGACGACGGATTTATCACGCTGCGATCGGGTTTCCGGGCTTTGTATGTCTTCTTTGCAATACACGGAGAAATCAGGAAAACGGCTGGCAAAATGAAAGAAACAGAAGCAAAAAGTGTGACAGGGACTGCGTCACGGTGCGGCGCCGTGTATAATAGGCTCGTATGTAGTATCTCTTTCGACAATCACATACAAAAGACTCTCATGGCTCAAGGCACGCTTTATATTGTTTCCGCCCCGAGTGGCGCGGGTAAATCCAGCCTGATTCAGGCTTTATTGAAAACCCAACCGCTGTACGACACCCAGGTCTCTGTTTCACATACCACGCGCGCGCCGCGTCCGGGTGAAGTGCACGGCGAACACTATTTCTTTGTTAATCATGACGATTTCAGAGCGATGATTAGCAGAAACGCATTTCTTGAGCATGCGGAAGTTTTTGGCAACTATTACGGCACCTCGCGCGAAACCATCGAGCAGGTACTGGCAACCGGCGTTGACGTCTTCCTGGATATCGACTGGCAGGGTGCTCAGCAAATCCGTCAAAAAATGCCTGGCGCACGCAGCATTTTTATTCTGCCGCCGTCAAAAGATGAGCTTGACCGTCGCCTGCGTGGCCGCGGCCAGGACAGCGAAGAGGTGATCGCAAAACGTATGGCTCAGGCTGTTGCAGAAATGAGTCATTACGCGGAATATGATTACCTTATTGTGAATGATGATTTTGATACCGCGCTAAGCGATCTGAAAAACATTATTCGCGCCGAACGTCTGCGCATGAGCCGCCAAAAGCAGCGACATGGCGCTTTAATCAGCAAACTGTTGGCAGACTGAACACACATTCAGTATCATGCCCAGTCATTTCTTCATCTGTGGAGCATTTTAAGTATGGCACGCGTAACTGTTCAGGACGCTGTAGAGAAAATTGGTAACCGTTTTGACCTGGTACTGGTCGCCGCGCGTCGCGCTCGTCAGATGCAGGTTGGCGGAAAAGATCCACTGGTAGCGGAAGAAAACGATAAAACTACCGTTATTGCGCTGCGCGAAATCGAAGAAGGTCTGATCAACAACCAGATCCTCGACGTCCGCGATCGTCAAGAACAGCAAGAGCAGGAAGCCGCTGAATTACAAGCCGTTACCGCTATTGCAGAAGGCCGTCGTTAATCACGCAGTGGGTAGCCCTTGTATCTGTTTGAAAGCCTGAATCAGCTGATTCAAAATTACCTGCCGGAAGAGCAAATCAAGCGTCTTCGGCAGGCCTATCTCGTTGCACGTGACGCTCACGAGGGCCAGACACGTTCAAGCGGTGAACCCTATATCACGCACCCGGTAGCGGTAGCCTGCATTCTGGCCGAGATGAAACTCGACCATGAAACGCTGATGGCTGCGCTACTGCATGATGTGATTGAAGATACCCCTGCCACCTACCAGGATATGGAGCAGCTCTTTGGCAAAAGCGTTGCTGAGCTGGTAGAGGGGGTATCGAAACTTGATAAGCTCAAGTTCCGCGATAAGAAAGAGGCGCAGGCCGAAAACTTTCGCAAAATGATTATGGCGATGGTGCAGGATATCCGCGTCATCCTGATCAAACTTGCCGACCGCACGCACAACATGCGCACGCTGGGTTCACTTCGCCCGGATAAACGCCGCCGCATTGCCCGCGAAACGCTAGAAATCTACAGCCCGCTGGCTCACCGTTTAGGTATCCACCACATCAAAACCGAGCTCGAAGAGCTAGGCTTTGAAGCGCTATATCCCAACCGCTATCGTGTCATCAAAGAAGTTGTCAAAGCAGCGCGCGGCAACCGTAAAGAGATGATTCAAAAGATCCTCTCTGAAATCGAAGGGCGTTTACAGGAAGCGGGAATCCTCTGTCGCGTCAGCGGTCGTGAGAAGCATCTGTACTCCATTTACTGCAAAATGGTGCTGAAAGAGCAGCGTTTTCATTCGATTATGGACATCTACGCCTTCCGCGTGATTGTCCATGATGCTGACACCTGCTACCGCGTGCTTGGCCAGATGCACAGCCTTTACAAGCCTCGTCCTGGTCGGATGAAAGATTACATCGCCATTCCCAAGGCGAACGGTTATCAATCTTTGCATACCTCGATGATCGGCCCTCACGGCGTTCCGGTTGAAGTACAAATTCGTACTGAAGACATGGACCAGATGGCAGAAATGGGGGTTGCGGCGCACTGGGCGTATAAAGAGCACGGCGGCGAAAGCAACACCACCGCGCAAATCCGCGCGCAGCGCTGGATGCAGAGCCTGCTGGAGTTGCAGCAAAGCGCAGGCAGCTCGTTTGAATTTATCGAGAGCGTCAAATCCGATCTGTTCCCGGATGAGATTTACGTTTTCACCCCGGAAGGGCGTATTGTCGAACTCCCCGCTGGCGCCACGCCGGTGGACTTCGCCTACGCGGTGCATACCGATATCGGCCATGCCTGCGTTGGCGCACGCGTCGACCGCCAGCCGTATCCCCTGTCTCAGCCGCTTTCCAGCGGCCAGACGGTGGAAATCATCACCGCACCGGGCGCACGTCCGAACGCAGCGTGGCTGAACTTTGTCGTCAGCTCCAAAGCGCGCGCCAAAATTCGCCAGCTGTTGAAGAACCTTAAGCGCGATGACTCCGTTAGCCTGGGTCGCCGTCTGCTCAACCATGCCCTGGGCGGTAGCCGTAAACTGGCTGAAATCCCGCAGGAGAGCATTCAGCGCGAACTGGAACGCATGAAGCTGGCCAGTCTTGACGATCTGCTGGCAGAAATTGGCCTCGGCAACGCAATGAGCGTCGTGGTAGCCAAAAACCTGCAACAAGGCGAAACCGCCGCCGCCCCGGCGCAAGGCGCCTCTTCAGGTCACGGTCATCTGCCGATTAAAGGCGCTGACGGCGTTCTGATTACCTTTGCGAAGTGCTGTCGTCCGATTCCCGGCGATCCGATTATCGCCCATGTCAGCCCCGGTAAAGGCCTGGTCATTCACCATGAGTCCTGCCGTAACATTCGTGGCTATCAGAAAGAGCCAGAGAAGTTTATGGCCGTCGAGTGGGATAAAGAGACCGCCCAGGAATTTATCACCGAAATTAAGGTGGATATGTTTAACCACCAGGGTGCACTGGCGAACCTCACAGCGGCCATTAACACCGCCTCTTCCAATATTCAGAGTCTGACTACCGAAGAAAAAGATGGTCGCGTGTACAGCGCGTTTATCCGCCTGACGGCGCGCGATCGCGTGCATCTGGCGAATATTATGCGCAAAATTCGCGTTATGCCGGATGTAATAAAAGTCACCCGTAACCGAAACTAGCCTTGTGCACGAAATCATTCGCGTTTTGCACCGCACGGGTTACCGGCCCTGAAGAGTCACGCGGCCAGCGAATAAATTACCCGGCCCGTACAGGAGTACGTAACCGGGGTAATGAGTACGGCTAACGCCGAGGCAATTTGAAGGATGAAGTGTTTATGAATCCACAGCGTTATGCGCGTATCTGCGAGATGCTCGCCAGGCGCCAGCCTGACCTGACGGTTTGCATGGAGCAGGTCCATAAACCTCATAACGTCTCTGCGGTGATTCGTACCGCAGACGCCGTTGGCGTGCACGAAGTCCACGCTATCTGGCCCAGTAGCCGCATGCGCACGATGGCCTCTGCAGCCGCTGGCAGTAATAGCTGGGTGCAGGTTAAAACCCACCGCTCGATTGGCGATGCTGTCAGCCATTTAAAGAGCCAGGGCATGCAGATCCTGGCCACTCACCTCTCAGACAAAGCCGTCGATTTCCGTGAAATCGACTATACCCGTCCAACCTGCATCCTGATGGGCCAGGAAAAAACCGGCATTACCCAACAGGCCCTGGCGCTGGCCGATCGGGACATCATCATTCCGATGACTGGCATGGTGCAATCGCTGAATGTCTCCGTCGCCTCGGCCCTCATTCTGTATGAGGCCCAGCGCCAACGGCAAAATGCGAGGATGTATCAGCGTGAGAACAGCATGCTGCCGGAAGAAGAGCAGCAGCGCTTGCTGTTTGAAGGCGGATACCCGGTACTGGCCAGAGTGGCAAAACAAAAAGGTCTGCCTTACCCCTACGTGAATGCGCAGGGCGAAGTCGAAGCCGATGACGCATGGTGGGCAACCATGCAAGCCTCCGGTTCCGCTCCCGGCAGCACACGCGACAAGCGCGCCGGAGCTGGCCAGACAAGACACAGTCTGAAGGATGAAGGATAAATGACCGGTCGCCTGTTAGATGCGGTCCCGCTCAATTCGCTCACCGGCGTTGGGGCGGCACAAAGCAACAAACTGGCGAAAATCGGCCTGCATACCGTGCAGGATCTCCTTCTGCACCTGCCGCTACGCTATGAAGACCGCACCCATCTTTATCAGATAGGCGAGCTGTTACCGGGCGTTTATGCCACCGTTGAAGGTGAAGTTCTCAGTAGCACCATCACCTTCGGCGGCCGCCGAATGATGACCTGTCAGATCAGCGACGGCTCCGGTATTCTCACCATGCGCTTTTTCAACTTCAACGCCGCCATGAAAAACAGCCTGGCGACCGGCCGGCGCGTGCTGGCGTACGGAGAAGCCAAACGGGGAAAATACGGGGCGGAGATGATTCACCCGGAATACCGCGTGCAGGGTGACATGAGCACACCCGATCTACAGGAAACGCTGACGCCGGTTTATCCCACCACCGAAGGCATCAAGCAGGCGACGCTGCGCAAGCTCACCGATCAGGCGCTGGAATTACTTGATACCGGTGCGATCAGCGAGTTGTTACCCCCCGAACTGGCACAGGGAATGATGAGCCTGCCGGAGGCGCTCCGGACATTACACCGTCCGCCGCCGTCGCTGCAGCTCAGTGACCTGGAAAGCGGTAAACATCCGGCGCAACAGCGCTTAATTCTGGAAGAGCTGCTGGCGCATAACCTGAGCATGCTGGCGCTACGCGCCGGCGCCCAGCGTTATCATGCCCTGGCGCTCAGCGCGAACGACACATTAAAAAACCAGCTGCTGGCCTCCCTGCCCTTTAAGCCGACCGGCGCACAACAGCGGGTCACCGCCGAAATTGAACGCGATATGGCGCTTGATGTGCCGATGATGCGTCTGGTACAGGGCGACGTCGGCTCCGGTAAAACGCTGGTTGCCGCCCTCGCTGCGCTGCGGGCTATCGCTCACGGCAAGCAGGTGGCGCTCATGGCGCCGACCGAACTGCTGGCGGAGCAACACGTCAATAACTTCCGCCAGTGGTTCGCGCCGCTGGGCATCGAAGTGGGCTGGCTGGCTGGCAAACAGAAAGGGAAAGCCCGCCAGGCACAGCAGGAAGCCATCGCCAGCGGCCAGGTGCAGATGATCGTCGGCACCCACGCTATTTTTCAGGAACAGGTACAGTTCAACGGTCTGGCGCTGGTGATTATTGATGAGCAGCACCGCTTCGGCGTCCACCAACGTCTGGCGCTGTGGGAGAAAGGCCAACAGCAGGGCTTCCATCCCCATCAGCTGATCATGACCGCCACCCCGATTCCGCGAACCCTGGCGATGACCGCTTACGCCGATCTTGATACCTCGGTGATCGATGAGCTGCCGCCAGGCCGAACGCCGGTCACCACGGTAGCCATCCCCGATACTCGTCGCCACGATATTATCGATCGGGTGCGCAACGCCTGTACTCAGGAGGGGCGCCAGGCCTACTGGGTCTGCACCCTGATTGAAGAGTCCGATCTGCTGGAAGCGCAGGCGGCAGAAGCAACATGGGAAGAGCTCAAGCTTGCGCTGCCGGAACTGAATATCGGCCTGGTGCATGGTCGGATGAAACCGGCAGACAAGCAGGCGGTGATGCAGGCCTTTAAGCAAGGCGAACTGCACCTGCTGATTGCCACCACGGTCATTGAAGTTGGGGTAGACGTGCCGAATGCCAGCCTGATGATTATCGAAAACCCGGAACGCCTCGGACTGGCGCAACTGCACCAGCTCAGAGGACGCGTCGGGCGCGGCGCGGTCGCGTCCCACTGCGTACTACTCTATAAGTCACCACTGTCAAAAACGGCGCAGAAACGCCTGCAGGTTCTGCGCGACAGCAACGACGGTTTCATCATTGCCCAGAAAGACCTGGAAATCCGCGGCCCCGGGGAGCTGCTTGGCACCCGTCAAACCGGTACCGCTGAGTTTAAAGTCGCCGATCTGCTACGTGATCAGGCCATGATCCCGAACGTTCAGCGCATCGCTCGCCATATTCACGAACGTTATTCTCAGCAGGCCCAGGCACTTATAGAACGCTGGATGCCGGAAACCGAACGCTATTCCAACGCCTAGCATCCGATCGGTCCCGCAGGGTCAGACCCGGACGCTTCGCGCAATTTATCTTCACAACGAGTGGATTATGAAACGAGAACTGGCTATCGAATTTTCCCGTGTCACCGAGGCTGCCGCTCTGGCGGGCTATAAATGGCTGGGCCGCGGCGATAAAAATACCGCCGACGGTGCCGCCGTCAACGCTATGCGTATTATGCTCAACCTGATTAATATCGATGGCACCATCGTGATTGGCGAAGGTGAAATCGATGAAGCGCCGATGCTGTATATCGGCGAGAAGGTCGGCACCGGTCACGGTGATGCGGTGGATATCGCCGTTGACCCTATCGAAGGAACGCGCATGACGGCGATGGGCCAGGCCAATGCGCTGGCGGTGATGGCGGTCGGCGATAAAGGCTGCTTCCTGAACGCGCCGGACATGTACATGGAAAAACTAATTGTCGGCCCAGGGGCAAAAGGGGCGATTGATCTCAATCTGCCGCTGGCGGAGAACCTGCGTAATGTCGCTGCAGCGCTGAATAAACCGCTGGCCGAGCTGACCGTCACTATTCTGGCCAAACCGCGTCATGATGCGGTGATTGCCGAACTCCAGCGGTCGGGCGTTCGTGTCTTCGCCATTCCGGATGGCGACGTCGCGGCGTCGATCCTGACCTGTATGCCGGACAGCGAAGTAGATGTGCTGTATGGCATCGGCGGCGCGCCTGAAGGGGTGGTTTCTGCCGCCGTCATTCGCGCTCTCGACGGCGACATGCAAGGTCGCCTGCTGGCTCGTCACGATGTAAAAGGCGATACGGCAGAAAACCGCCGTATCGGCGAGAACGAGCTGGCGCGCTGCAAAGAGATGGGCATCGAAGCGGGCAAAGTGCTGCGCCTCGACGAAATGGCCCGCAGCGATAATGTGGTATTCTCCGCAACCGGCATCACCAAAGGCGATCTGCTGGATGGCATTACCCGTAAAGGCAATATGGCCACCACCGAAACACTGCTGATTCGCGGTAAATCCCGTACGATTCGCCGCATTCAGTCCATTCATTATCTTGACCGTAAAGACCCGGATATCCAGCTGCATATTCTGTAAACGCCCGCTCACACGTGCCGATTGCACGCTGGCGCCAGGCCCAGGGACGGGCCGGAAACGGATGCTGCCAGCGCACAGGCAATTGAAGTATGACGAGAATATTTGATCAATAGAGCTTTTCGTCGCCGTCAGGCTGGAAATCTTTGCCGCGTACAACGAAGATAAGGCAACGCTTTGCGCAACGGGAGAAGATGATGGCGGACTGGGTTAACGGTAAAGTAAAAAAAATAGAATTCTGGACCGACACGCTGTTCAGTTTGTACGTCCAGGCGCCTGTTCACCCATTTACCGCCGGGCAATTTACCAAGCTCGGGCTGGAAATTGACGGTGAGCGGATTCAGCGCGCCTATTCCTACGTTAACGCACCGGGCAATCCCGATCTGGAGTTCTATCTGGTCACCGTCCCGGACGGTAAGCTCAGCCCATGCCTTGCGGCGCTCAAACCGGGCGATGATGTTCAGCTTGTCAGCGAAGCCGCGGGTTTCTTCGTCCTTGACGAGGTGCCGGACTGCGAAACTTTATGGATGCTGGCGACCGGCACCGCACTCGGCCCGTACCTGTCAATCTTGCAGGAAGGTAAAGATCTTGAGCGCTTCAAAAACCTGGTGCTGGTCCACGCCGTGCGCTATGAGGCCGATTTAAGCTACCTGCCGCTGATGCGCGAATTAGAACAGCGCTACGGCGGAAAGCTGCGAATCCAGACCGTCGTGAGCCGTGAAACCGCCCCTGGCTCGCTGACCGGACGAATTCCCTTCCTGATCGAAACCGGGGCACTGGAGGAGGGCATTGGCCTGCCAATGAACGCCGATAACAGCCACGTGATGCTGTGTGGAAACCCGCAGATGGTGCGTGATACCCAGCAGTTGTTGAAAGATACCCGGCAGATGACCAAACATCTGCGCCGCCGACCGGGCCACATGACCGCCGAGCAATACTGGTAATCAGGACTCCGCCTTCCAGCGAACATCCAGCGTATCTTTACCAAATTTATTCTCGCCCTGGGTGCCGACAAACGCACCCAGGTCGATAAACATCATGACAATAATCAGCGTCGGCACAAACCGCCCGACAACCCATTGCCAGGCGCCCGGCAGTATCGACCAGTTCCCCGCCAGCAGCATCCACGCCAGTATCATTAGCAGCGCCCAGAGCCCCGATTTACCGCGATCGTGCAGGCGTTTGATCGTCACCGCCGCCGTCGGCCACAGCAGACACACCAGGATAAACGCGGCAGTCTGCGCATTGAGCAAACTGGCGCCAGCCAGAGTAAAGAGCGCGCTCATGGCGAGAATCCAGATGGCTATCCAGATCCAAAAATCACGGCGCCCGATACGTCCCTTAATTGAGAACATCCACTGCTGTAGGGTCATGTTTTATTCCTTATCATCATCATTCGCGTAGTTTACCCTGGAGCCGTCACTTTTTGACAAGCGCGACGGTTCCCGTTTTAATCGTCTGCAGGCAAAAAAAGGAAAGACCGGCATGAAGACGTGGATGACTGTGTGTTTTATTGGGCTGACGGCCTTATCCGTCGGCCCGAAGGCGTTGTCTGCGGTGCCAGAATCCTCCGCCACGGCACCTTATCTGCTGGCGGGCGCCCCCACTTTTGATATGTCTATCAGCGACTTTCGGGAAAAATTCAATGCGCAGAATCCGAAGCTTCAGCTGAATGAATTTCGCGCTATTGCCTCCAGCCGCGACAGGGAAAATCTGACGCGCGCGGCGAGCAAAATTAATGAAAATCTTTACGCCTCCACGGCGCTGGAGCGCGCTACCCTCAAAATAAAATCGATGCAGGTGACCTGGCTACCGATTCAGGGGCCGGAGCAGAAAGCGGCGAAGGCCAAAGCACAGGAGTATATGAGCGCCGTGTTACGCATGTTCGCGCCCACCCTAAGCGTGGCTCAGAGCCAGCAAAAACTGCAGAAAATGCTCGCCGCCGGCAAGGGAAAACGTTACTTCGCGGAAACCGAAGGTGCGATACGTTATGTTGTCGCAGACAACGGTGAAAAAGGGCTGACCTTCGCTGTTGAACCGATTAAGCTGGCGCTATCTGAAACGCTGGAGAGCAATAATAAATGACAAAAAGCAAAGCCTTTCCAACGATGAATCTCTATACTGTTTGACAGACCATGCTGCCCTGACGGGTGGCTATATTCCTTAATTCGCTTAACGTAGCGTGGAGAATTAAAATGCGACATCCTTTAGTGATGGGTAACTGGAAACTGAACGGCAGCCGCCATATGGTAAACGAACTGGTTGCTAACCTGCGTACCGAACTGGCTGGCGTTTCTGGCTGTGCCGTTGCAATCGCTCCGCCAGAAATGTACATCGATCTGGCTAAGCATGCGGCAGAAGGTAGCCACATTCACCTGGGCGCGCAGAACGTTGACCTGAACCTGTCCGGCGCATTCACCGGTGAAACCTCTGCTCAAATGCTGAAAGATGTCGGTGCTGAATACATCATCATTGGTCACTCTGAGCGTCGTACTTATCACAACGAGTCTGATGAGTTCATCGCTAAGAAATTCGCGGTTCTGAAAGAACAGGGGCTGATTCCGGTTCTGTGCATCGGCGAAACGGAAGCAGAAAACGAAGCGGGCAAAACGGAAGAAGTGTGCGCACGTCAGATCGACGCCGTTCTGAAAACTCAGGGCGCTGCGGCATTCGAAGGCGTAGTTATCGCTTACGAACCTGTCTGGGCAATCGGCACCGGCAAATCAGCGACTCCGGCACAGGCTCAGGCCGTGCACAAATTCATTCGTGATCATATTGCGAAAGCAGACGCGAAAGTCGCTGAACAGGTCATCATCCAGTACGGCGGTTCCGTTAACGCTTCTAACGCAGCAGAACTGTTCACCCAGCCGGACATCGACGGCGCGCTGGTTGGCGGTGCTTCCCTGAAAGCAGACGCTTTCGCAGTGATCGTTAAAGCAGCTGAAGCAGCGAAAAAAGCGTAACCTGCGATAAGCCCGGCCCCCGGCGGTGCACCGTTACCGGGGCACGGGATAGCGCATACGAGGAGCCCGGACAACGCGCGCAGGCGCCGCCTCCGGGCTTTTTTATCCCGCTACAATTTTCCCAACGCTTGATACCACAGATAGTCCAGCGGCAGCAGAATCAAATAGCTCACCGCCGCCAGCGCGATACACAGTAGCATTCCCGCCCGCGCCGGCACTTTCCCCAGCCCCATCGCCACAACAATCGGCGACGCCTGATACGGCAGCAGCGGTGTGGAATAGCCCAATACCTGAATCATAATCACGCTTAGCAGTGGAAAACCTGTGGCATCGGAAAAGCTCTGCGCAAAAGTGGTGTACAGCGCGGGTACGCCGTTGGCCGTCATAATAAAGTTCAGGGCGCTGGTCATGCCGGTTAGTGCCAGGAAGCTGGTGAACGGACTCTCTTTGTCGAGCGGCATCACATGCAGCAGCGCATTGCCAACCACCTCGCCTGTTCCGGTTTGGGTCACAGTAATCGCCAGCCCGAGGATCCCGGCGACGTAAATACAGGTACGAATATTCACTCCGCTAGAGAACTCCTCCCCACTGATAAAACCAACCCGCGGCAGCAGCGTGACGACCGCGGCGGTCAGCCCCGTCCAGGCGGGTCCGATACCGTGCCAACTCTCGCTCACCCACAGTACCAGCACCACGGCCAGCAGCCAGGCCAGGCGCTTCTCGTCCCGACTCATCGGCGGAAGCGGCGTCAGTTCACGCGGCGGGTGAGGCTTGCCCGGGAACAGCCAGCAGATCAGGACAATTAAGATCCCTCCCTTCAACCAGCCCAGTACCGGCGTATGCAGCAGCAAATACGGCAGGTAATTAAGGTGAATCCCGTACGAACCTTCCGCCGCACCGCTCATCACCAGGTTCGGGACGTTGGCAGGCAAAATCGTCGCCGACAGCTGGAAGGTGCCAAAACCCACCGCCAGCGCCAGCCCATACCAGGCCCGCGTACCGTCTGTAATACCGGCCCGTTTCGCCATTGCCGCCACAATGGGCATCAGCAGCGCGATGCGCCCCATATTTGACGGCATCACGAAGGCAAGCGCATAGCTGAGTAGCACGACGCTACCTACCATCAATGGCCAGGAGTCCGTCAGTCGCGCCGATAGCGCTTGCGCCGCCCGATCCGCCAGTCCGGTTTTACGAATCGCAATCCCGAGAACGAAACCGCTGAACACCAACCAGAACGCCGACGAGGCAAATCCACCGAAGATCACTTCCGGCGGCGCAATTTTGGCGATCATCGCCGCCGCGAAAAACAGCAGCGCAGTCATAAACTCCGGTAACAACGAAGTCGCCCATAGGACAATGGTTAGCGCGACAATCAGCGAGGGCAGAAACAGAGGGTGAGAAAGCCAGAGCGACATACCTGTCTCCTGTCGTTTTTTTCAGCAAGAATACGATCGGGAGCGAGGCAGGTAAACCTATCAAAAAATAGCAAGCCATGCAGGAATCTGCATGGCTCAGCACGAAATACTATTTTAGGATCGCGCAGCGATGATCCTGGAGCTCTTCAGCGGAAGCACGATTCAGGGTCAGTAGGTTACGCTCGGTCGCCAGCAGCACCAGTGAGCCATCACTCTGTTTCGCCATCGCCAGCGCAAAGCGCCCCATATGTTCCCGCGCCTCCGGCACCTCTTCAGCCAGCATCAAAAACGGGCTACGCTGGGCCAGTTCGGACTCGGTGACGCGCCGCGCGAGATAGTCATGGCCGAGCAAACCGCCGGGAAGCGGCAGCCAACGGCTACTGATCGCAGTGGCATCGCTATCCAGACGGGCGCGCACATCTTCGCGTAAGCAGGAGATATGAATATGGAAATGGTTTTGCGTGCGCCCGCTACGCGAGTTAATGGCTAACGACACAGCACTATCCGCTACCGCCGAACCGCGTCGCTCGCTCATGATGCCGCGCCCCTGCCACGCCTGCCAGAAGAAGTTCGGCGTTAACGGATCGAGCAGCAGCGGGCTTTCGGTGCCGTTAATGCGGTATGTCGGCATCAGCAAATACTGCAAGGGTCCGTTACGATCTTTAAACAGCACGTAGCCGCCCTTGAGATTAACGTCGGCGCACGGCGATGGGGTTTGATGCTGCTGTTGATTCGGAACACATTGCTGCAAAACAATCTGTCGCAGCGCGTCAGGGTTACCGGAATGCAGCCAGTACCAGCCGCCGGCCGCCGCTGCCAGCACAAGCACCAACAGCAGCCATAAAAGGTATCGTACTCTTCTCATCATCTTTTCCTGTCCAGCCAGAAACGGAAGAGTAGCGTAGTTTGATGACTAAATGAAAACGCCCGGCTATTTAACCGGGCGTTCAGGGAAATTAACGCTGACTGATTTGATCGAAAGTGCCGCCGTTTGAGAAGTGCTCTTTCTGTGCCTTAGTCCAGCCACCAAATACCTGATCGATGGTGAACAGCTTCAGTTTCGGAAATTCATCGGCATATTTCTTGGCTACTGCCGGGTCACGTGGACGATAGAAGTTCTTCGCCGCAATCTCCTGGCCTTCCGGCGAGTAGAGATATTTCAGGTAGGCTTCAGCCACCTGGCGGGTGCCTTTTTTATCGACCACTTTATCCACTACAGAGACGGTCGGCTCGGCAAGAATCGATTCGCTCGGGGTCACAATTTCAAACTTATCTTTGCCGAGTTCGTTCGCCGCCAGCAACGCTTCGTTCTCCCACGCAATCAGCACATCGCCGATCCCGCGTTCAACAAAGGTATTGGTCGAACCGCGCGCACCGGAGTCCAGCACTTCGACGTTTTTATACAGCGCCTTCACAAACTCCTGAGCTTTTGCCTGGTCGCCGTGATTCTGGTGCAGAGCATAGCCCCAGGCGGCAAGATAGTTCCAGCGTGCGCCGCCGGAGCTTTTCGGGTTTGGCGTAATCACCGATACGCCCGGTTTAATCAGGTCGTTCCAGTCATGAATCTGTTTTGGATTGCCTTTACGGACAAGGAACACGATGGTGGAGGTATACGGCGCCGAGTTATCCGGCAGACGTTTCAGCCAGTTTTTATCAATACGGCCGCGTTCGGCGATCGCATCAACATCGTAGGCCAGCGCCAGGGTCACAACATCGGCTTCGATACCGTTGATCACCGACGTCGCCTGTTTGCCGGAGCCGCCATGCGACTGGCGGATCACCACATTGTCGCCGGTTTCTTGCTTCCAGTGCGCGCTGAATGCCTTGTTGTACTGTTCGTACAGCTCACGCGTCGGATCATAAGATACGTTTAATAACTGAATGTCTTTAGCCAGAACGCTGGCGGATGCCAGCAACAGAGTTAACCCAACGCCCCACTTATTCATCACACCGCTCTCTTTATGTCGTGTTGTAATTAGGGTTAAGCGTGCCAGAAAGCGAAACAATGATTAAAGAATAAAAAAAGATTGGCTATAACTTGTGAGTATATGTAAACAGGAAGGGAATGCTTACCCCCTCCAGGACAGGAGAGGGTGAGGGCAAAAGGGTTAGACTTCTTCCATCCGACCCAGCAGCGCCTGCAGACGATCCTGCCAGCCCTGCAGTTGTTCTCTCAGCTGACCGTTTTCACGCTCCAGCTCTTCACGGCCCTGCTGTGCGCCCTGAACTTCCTGCGCCAGCGTGTTGTTTTTTTCTTTCAGCTCTTCGATTTCCATCTGCAACAGAGTGATGGTATCAATCGCCTGCTGTACTTTTGATTCTAATTTCTCAAACACTTCTAATGACATCGTCATACCTCTCCTGAACTTGCAAGGCGTTGATAGAGTACTATCCCGTACACGTCGTCCTTCAAGCTGCTTCTGCGTTAGCGGGGTCTTCCCGACCTCTTACCGAAATAAGCGGCGAGGAGTCACTCGCTTGCCGTTTTGACACATCCCGAATGATGCTGTGTACCTACGCGGTGACGCCTTAACGAAAATAAGCGCACTACAGTGGTCATGCCGTCGATTGTATGAATCCCCGCCTTCCCTGTCCAGCGACAACCCGCGCAGATTGCGGTTTGCAACACTTTTCAGTTTTTACCTGGCACAGCCGGCGCGTTTCTGCGGATGTTATCCTGCAATTGTTAATCAATGGGTTAACGAAATCAGCCGGGAAAGTGGGTCAAATGTGTCACAACACGCGTTTATGGCGCGAAAACGCTCATTTTCTTGACGCAGCACACACATTTATATTTCGATATTTCTCGTTTTTGTTCGTTAACGATAAATTAACACTATGCCTACAAGGCAGCGTGGTCGTCTATGACCTTCATACATACAATAACCACCACTTCGCTTCAGGATTCGATATGAGCCAAACATCTACATTAAAAGGCCAGTGCATCGCAGAATTCCTCGGTACCGGGTTGTTGATCTTTTTCGGCGTTGGGTGCGTCGCGGCGCTCAAAGTTGCAGGAGCCAGCTTCGGTCAGTGGGAAATCAGCATCATCTGGGGTCTGGGGGTGGCTATGGCTATCTACCTGACCGCAGGCGTATCCGGTGCACACCTTAACCCGGCGGTCACTATCGCATTGTGGCTTTTTGCCTGCTTTGACGGGCGTAAAGTTGTTCCTTTTGTCATTTCTCAATTCGCAGGCGCCTTTTGCGCTGCGGCATTAGTTTACGGGCTTTACTACAATCTTTTCTTCGATTTCGAACACAGCCACAATATGGTGCGCGGTAGCGTCGAAAGCCTTGAGCTGGCCGGTATTTTCTCCACTTATCCGAACCCGCATATCAATTTTGTTCAGGCTTTTGCGGTAGAAATGGTGATTACCGCTATCCTGATGGGCGTTATCCTGGCCCTGACCGATGACGGTAATGGTATTCCGCGTGGCCCGTTGGCGCCGCTGCTGATCGGCCTGTTGATTGCGGTTATCGGCGCCTCCATGGGACCGCTGACCGGATTTGCCATGAATCCGGCCCGCGACCTCGGACCAAAAACATTCGCCTGGCTTGCCGGCTGGGGCGACGTCGCTTTCACCGGCGGTAAAGATATTCCTTATTTCCTGGTGCCACTGTGCGCACCGGTAGTGGGCGCCGCGCTGGGCGCGTTCAGCTATCGTAAGTTGATCGGCCGCCATCTGCCTTGCGACACCTGCGTCGTGGAAGAGAAAGAGAGCACCTCGACAACACAACACAACGCTTCGCTGTAATCTGACTACGGGACTCATACTATGACCGACAAAAAATATATCGTTGCGCTCGACCAGGGCACCACCAGCTCCCGGGCCGTTGTGATGGATCACGATGCCAATATCGTCAGCGTGTCGCAGCGTGAATTTGAACAAATTTATCCGCGTCCAGGCTGGGTTGAGCATGACCCGATGGAGATCTGGGCGTCACAAAGCTCCACGCTGGTTGAAGTGCTGGCAAAAGCCGATATTAGCTCCGACGAGATCGCCGCTATCGGCATCACCAACCAACGTGAAACCGCCATTGTGTGGGAACGGGAAACCGGTAAACCGATCTATAACGCTATCGTCTGGCAATGCCGCCGTACCGCAGAGATCTGCGAGCAGCTCAAACGTGACGGCATGGAAGAGTACATTCGCAAGGCCACCGGCCTGGTGGTTGACCCGTACTTCTCCGGCACCAAGGTGAAATGGATTCTCGATCATGTGGAAGGCGCCCGCGAGCGGGCAAAGCGCGGCGAACTGCTGTTCGGAACCGTGGATACCTGGCTGGTGTGGAAAATGACCCAGGGTCGCGTCCACGTAACCGACTACACCAACGCCTCGCGGACCATGCTGTTCAACATCCACGATCTGGACTGGGACGACAAAATGCTGGACGCGCTGGATATTCCGCGCGCGATGCTGCCGGAAGTCCGCAAGTCTTCCGAAGTTTACGGTCAAACCAACATCGGCGGTAAAGGCGGCACGCGTATTCCTATCGCCGGTATCGCCGGTGACCAGCAGGCAGCGCTGTTCGGCCAGCTGTGTGTCAAAGAGGGGATGGCGAAAAACACCTACGGCACCGGCTGCTTTATGCTGATGAATACCGGGGAAAAAGCGGTAACCTCAACGCATGGTCTGCTGACTACGATCGGCTGCGGCCCACGCGGGGAAGTGAACTATGCGCTGGAAGGCGCGGTCTTCATGGCTGGCGCCTCCATTCAATGGCTGCGCGATGAAATGAAGCTGATCAACGACGCCTTCGATTCCGAGTATTTCGCGACGAAAGTGAAAGACACCAACGGCGTGTATGTGGTTCCGGCCTTTACCGGCCTCGGGGCACCATACTGGGACCCGTATGCGCGCGGCGCCATCTTCGGCCTGACGCGCGGCGTGAACGCCAACCATATTATTCGCGCCACGCTGGAGTCTATCGCCTATCAGACGCGTGATGTCCTGGAGGCCATGCAGGCAGATTCAGGGATTCGTCTGCACGCCCTGCGTGTCGACGGCGGTGCCGTGGCCAACAACTTCCTGATGCAGTTCCAGTCCGATATTCTGGGCACCCGCGTAGAGCGCCCGCAAGTGCGTGAAGTAACGGCGCTGGGCGCAGCTTACCTCGCAGGTCTCGCCGTTGGCTTCTGGCAAAATCTGGATGAGCTGCAGGAGAAAGCGGTGATTGAGCGCGAGTTCCGCCCGGGGATCGAAACCACCGAACGTAACTACCGCTACAACGGCTGGAAAAAAGCGGTGAAACGCGCGCTGGCGTGGGAAGAACACGACGAAGCCTAAGGTTTGGGCTTAATCCCGGATAAGGCGCTTATCGCGCCTTATCCGGGCGCCCCCCAAAACCGCACGACACCGTAGCCCCGGTAGGCGCAGCGCGACCGGGGAGAAGTCAGGGGCCGTAGGAAAAAGCCGGGCGTTCCCGGGTGGCATTAACCGGAGGCCGCCCGCGATGGGTTCAGGAATGGGGTATTTTTCAGGAAAGGGACATTCTGGACGAGCTGTCTGCCCAACAGCAGCACCAATGTTGCGGCAACGAGCGTCGATAAGGTATCGAGGTGAAACATAAAAAGAGCGCCTTAAAGGCACATGATCCATTCATACGCGTCGGTATTCCCGGTATCGATTACTTCTCATCTTGCGGAATCGAAGGGGAATTTTAAGTAGAATCACGCAAAAAATGACATAAAAGGATATTTTTGTTTCAATATTGATGCAATAAATTATACAAAATGTTAATTAATAATCACCCCAGGTTTATTGTATAAATATTTCTCAGCAAACAATGGCAAACGTTTGCTTTTGCACTACAGTCCGATAAAATTCCCGCTTTGCCACCTTGGGATTGTTTGTGATGTCCGTTAACACCGCCGATTCAGAAGCTGCGCAACCGGTTGCGCATAAAACAACCAGCGAATTAATCTACCGCCTCGAAGACCGCCCGCCGCTGCCGCAAACCCTGTTCGCCGCCTTTCAGCATCTGCTGGCGATGTTTGTCGCGGTCATCACGCCGGCGTTGTTAATCTGTCAGGCGCTGGGCCTTCCGGCTCAGGACACACAGCACATCATCAGTATGTCGCTGTTCGCATCCGGTGTGGCATCCATCATTCAGATTAAGGCCTGGGGACAGGTCGGGTCCGGCCTGCTCTCTATTCAGGGCACCAGCTTTAACTTCGTCGCTCCGCTGATTATGGGCGGCACCGCGCTGAAAACCGGCGGCGCCGACGTGCCAACGATGATGGCCGCGCTGTTCGGCACCCTGATGCTGGCAAGTTGCACAGAAATGGTCATCTCGCGCATCCTGCACCTGGCCCGACGGGTTATTACGCCGCTGGTCTCCGGGGTCGTGGTGATGATTATCGGTCTGTCGCTGATTCAGGTCGGGTTGACCTCCATCGGCGGCGGCTACTCCGCGATGGCCGACCATACCTTCGGCGCGCCAAAAAACCTGCTGCTGGCGGGCATCGTTCTGGCGCTGATCATTATTCTTAACCGCCAGCGCAACCCGTATCTGCGCATCGCGTCCCTGGTTATCGCCATGGCGGCAGGATATCTGGCGGCCTGGCTGCTCGATATGCTACCAGCCAACAGCGCCCCGACGAACGACAGCCTGATTATGGTGCCTACCCCGCTCTATTACGGCCTGGGTATCGACTGGAACCTGCTGCTGCCGCTGATGCTGGTGTTTATGATTACCTCGCTGGAAACCATCGGCGATATCACCGCCACGTCTGACGTGTCGGAACAACCGGTCTCCGGCCCGCTGTATATGAAGCGCCTGAAAGGCGGCGTGTTGGCTAACGGCCTGAACTCCTTTGTCTCCGCCGTCTTTAACACCTTCCCGAACTCCTGCTTCGGCCAGAATAACGGCGTGATTCAGTTGACCGGCGTCGCCAGCCGCTATGTCGGCTTCGTGGTGGCGCTGATGCTGATCGCGCTGGGGCTGTTCCCGGCAGTCAGCGGCTTTGTCCAGCATATTCCGGAACCGGTGCTCGGCGGCGCAACGCTGGTGATGTTCGGTACTATCGCCGCATCCGGGGTACGTATCGTCTCCCGCGAACCCCTGAACCGCCGGGCGATTCTGATTATCGCCCTGTCGCTGGCAGTTGGTCTTGGCGTCTCCCAGCAGCCGCTGATTCTGCAGTTTGCCCCTGACTGGCTGAAGAACCTGCTCTCCTCGGGGATTGCCGCCGGCGGCATCACCGCGATTGTTCTGAATCTGATTTTCCCGCCAGAGAAAAACTGATCCTCTTTGACGCTCCGGCCGCGCGATGCTGGCCGGGGCGCAAGTATCATTAACCGCTCATCATCTCATTACACAATTCCTGTCTTGAGGATTGCGCATAATTCGGGCATAACAGCCTTATGTGCCTCGCTCAGGATCGAAGACCATGAAATTTCTAAGAAAGCTGATTCTCTGGCTGCTGATTGCCCTGCTGGTGGTGATTATTGCCGCTTACTTCCTGCTGCAAACTCAGTGGGGCGGGCGCCAGGCCAGCGCCTGGCTAAGCGACGGTACCGGCTGGAAGGTCTCTTTCAACAAAATGGAGCATAATTTCTCCTCGCCAATGCACCTGAAACTGCAAAACGTCACCCTCGGCCGCGACGGTAAACCTGCGACTCTGGTGGCGCAAACGGTGGATATTGGTTTTAGCAGCCGCCAGTTTAGCGACCCGCTCCATGCTGACGAAATCGTCCTCAGCGATGGCACGCTGAATTTATCTCCTTCCTCTGCGGCGCTGCCGTTCGCCGCCGACCGTTTACAGTTGCATAATATGGCGTTTAACAGTCCGGAAACCGGCTGGTCGCTGAGCGCGCAGCGTGTCGACGGCGGCGTCAGCCCCTGGGCGCCGGAAGCGGGCAATGTGCTGGGTAAAAAGGCCCAGATTCAAATGAGCGCAGGCTCGCTAAACCTGAACGGCGTTGAAGCCAGTAACGTGCTGATTCAGGGAAGCCTTGATAATGGCGAAGTGACGTTATCTACGCTGGGCGCCGATATTGCACGCGGGACGCTGACCGGCAACGCCAGACGCAACGCCGACGGCAGTTGGCTGGTAGATAATCTACAGCTCAACGAAATTCGCCTGCAGAGCGATAAATCGCTGGCAGAATTCTTAGCCCCGCTGACCAGCTTCCCTTCGCTGCACATTGGCCGTCTCGACATGACCGATGCCCATCTGCAGGGGCCGGACTGGGCGGTAACCGATCTCGACCTTAACCTGAGAAACCTGACACTGAGCCAGGGCGGATGGCAAAGCGATGACGGCACCCTGTCGATGAACGCCAGTGAATTTATTAACGGGTCGCTGCATCTTCTTGATCCCATCGCCAATGCAGAATTCTCACCGCAGGGCATCGCGCTGCGCCAGTTCACCTCGCGCTGGGAAGGCGGGATGGTGCGAACCTCCGGTAACTGGTTACGCTCCGGTCATGCGCTGGTGCTAGACGACACTGCCTTTGCCGGGCTGGAATATACCCTCCCTGCCAACTGGAAGCAGCTATGGATGGAGCCGTTGCCGACGTGGCTGGAAAGCCTGACGCTGAAGAAATTCAGCGCCAGCCGCAACCTGATTATCGATATCGATCCGATATTCCCGTGGCAGATCACCGCCCTGGACGGCTACGGCGGCGAACTGCAGCTGGTGAAAAACCATCGCTGGGGCGTATGGAGCGGCAGCACAACGCTGAACGCCGCCGCCGCAACCTTTAATCGTATCGACGTTCGCCGACCATCGCTGAAGCTTAACGCTAACGTCTCAACGATAAATATCACCGAGCTAAGCGCCTTTACCGAGCGCGGCATCCTGCAGGCCACGGCGGCCGTCTCGCAGCTTCCCCAGCGCCAGGTCACGCTCAGCCTGAACGGTCGCGGCGTTCCGCTGAATATTCTGCAGGCCTGGGGCTGGCCCGCTCTGCCGGTTTCCGGCGATGGTAATTTCCAGCTGACCGCCAGCGGCAGCGTGCAGGCCGATGCACCGCTGAAACCGACGGTTAACGGCCAGCTCAGCGCGGTGAATATGGAGAAGCAGCAGGTTGCGCAAGTCCTGCGCAACGGCCAGTTGAACAGCGGGCCGGCTCAGCCGCTCTCCCCCCCGCCAATAACACCGTAATCTTCCATCGCCCTTTCTCCGCTGGAGGGAGGGCATCGCGCTGGCCGCAGTCCACCAGCCCCTCTTGCTATCCCCTCAGGCATTCCTTTTTCATCCGCAAAACCTGTGCGCATTTTACGGCTATCTGTACCTATTTCCCGCAACCTGGCACTCTCGATTTCTTGCGGCCTGACGGTGTGATAGAGATGAGCAGCGACCTGAGCAAAGACAGCCTGAAGCCGGTGACACCGAAACATGTGCCGACCGCGCAGAAAAACATGATCGCCAGTGTGAAAGAGAATGGGCGGCTGGCGGTGACAGCGATTCTGCAGCGCGACAAATCGCTGGCGGTACGGGCGCTGATGACGCATCCTCTGGTTGGCTCTAATTCGCTGGCCAAAACCCTGGTCGAGGCCTATCTCGACGATAAGCCGTTCACCGACCGGCAATACCCGCCCGGCTTAATCCCCCGGATGTCGGCTAACGCCTATTCGGGCTACCGGATCGGCATTGCAGCAGCGGCGTCAGCCGCTCTGCGGGCTGAATACTCATGTAATCGATGTCGTTGGTGACATCGAGTTTCGGCATGGTGATATTGAATTTAATAAAATAGACCAGCGCCAGCCAGCCGCACCAGCGAAGAGGGGTTGCTCTAGCAGCATTCAGCGACGCTGTGGATACCTTCCCGCACACACGGCTCAGAGTCATTCTGGATAACGCGCAGCACGGTCATTTCTGTTTTGCTCAGCTTGACGTCACGAAAGATAGTCTCTAAGTCCATTGCGGGCTCCTCTCAGTAGCAGATTACGCGACCACCGAAGAGAAAATATGTCTGTGGAATGAATCACTGTGTACCAGTCAGGCCCTCAGCGCATTTGTTCATATTCACTGCATAACAACCATTTTGCGGGTTCATCCTCCTCAATCGACGAGAAACGCCCGCCCGCGTCGAGAAAGCGGTTATCCGCACGATCGTCATTGACCATCGAGATTTCCCACCCCATTACGGCCCTTTTGTCGGCCCAGAAACGGTGATAGAGGCGCGCAGGTAAACAGACGCTCTGCCCCGGATGCAGCACCAGCGTCTCGCCGGGTTTCAGCGTACGCTGGCAACCATCGACTGCCACACTGACGCGGCGCTGATTATCCCACTGTTGGTCTTCCGTCGCCCAGGCCAGCTGCATACACAGGTCGCCGCCGCCTCGGTTGATGATGTCTTCCATCTTGTGGTAATGGAAATGCCAGGGGGTTTGTTGATCTTGCTGAATCTGCAACATTTTTTCAGCATAAGGCTTAGCATAACGCGGATCGGATAGCGAACCATTGCGTAACGTCAGCAGCGTCAGGCCCGTTTCGCTAAAACAGCCGCTGCCGAAATCGGTGACATCCCATCCGAGCTGCAAATCGCGGACCTCTTGCCAACCCTCCTTTAGCTTTTGCGGCCCACACGGCGCCGTGAAGCGGGCAAACTCCGGCAGGCTGATGCGAAAGGTTTCGGCCATCGCCAGCGCTTTATCTATCGCATAGTTAATCTGTGAACGTTTCATGATCGGACTCCGCTTCTCGCGGCCAGCCAGGCGGCGCCACGCATGCCGCTACTGTCGCCATGCCGCGCTGAAATAATGGGGGTGATAAAATGGTCAGTGAAGACGAGTGGAGCGACCTCGGGTTGTAAATCCGCCACCAGCAGCGGCACATTGGATAAACCGCCCCCCAGAACAATCACGCCGGGGTCAAGGATATTGACGATGGTCGCCAGCGTCCGTGCGAGCTGTTGACGAAAACGGTAGATCTGCTGGCTCGCGACGGGTTCTCCTGCCTGCGCGCGGGCGATAATCTGCTCACTCGACAGACTGTCGCCGGTCAGCAGGCGGTAGCGCTCGCTCAACCCCGTTGCGGAAATAAAGGACTCCACGCAGTTAAACCTGCCGCAATAACAGCGTGCCGGTGGCCCATCCTCGGCGTCGGAATAACCTGGCAGCGTGATATGCCCACACTCAGCCGCAATTCCCGACGATCCCACGAAAGGCTGTCGTTCCAGGGCAATACCGCCGCCGCATCCGGTGCCCAATGTCATGCCGAAAACCAACGAAACGCCCGCCCCTGCGCCATCGCATGCCTCTGATAAAGCGAAGCAATTGCCATCGTTAGCTAACACCACCGGTTGGCCAAGTTGCTGCTCGAGTGCATCTTGTAAACGATAACCGTTGATCGCCTGGATATTGGCATTACGAATGGCGCCATGCTGCGGCGAAACGCTACCCGGCAGCGCGATGCCAATGGCCACCGGCGCCCCTGTCTCTGCGCGGATAGTGGCAATGAACTCCACTATTGCCGACACAAATGCCTGACGACTTTCTTTTCGCGTGACGCAGCGAAAACGCCCCACTTCCTGTCCCTGCTCATCCATAACGACGGCGGCGATTTTCGTCCCGCCAACATCCAGCCCAAGGTAATTCATCTTTGCCTCCTGCGCGTCAAAAGGCGGGTTCTCCCGCCTTTTACCCCGTTAATACAGGTTTGCTTTACCGGTGGAACCAAACAGCTTCATTTTGTAGCGAATCACTTCCCGCGCGGCATTAATCGGCTCCGGATAAATCACGTTCGGATCCCACCAGCTCTCTTTAGCCAAAATTTCACGCACTTTCCGGAAGTAGGCGTATTTCATATCGCTGGAAATATTGATTTTTCCGACGCCAAGAGTTACCGACTCAGCAATTTCCGCATCCGGATTGGCGGATCCGCCGTGCAAGACCAGCGGAATCGACACACGCCCGGCAATATCGCGCAGAATGTTCATCTGTAATTCAGGCTGCATCCCTTTTGGATAGATGCCGTGCGCGGTACCAATCGCCACCGCCAGAGTGTCGACGCCTGTCCGGGTAACAAAATCCTGCGCCTGCGCCGGGTCGGTATAGGTAACTTTCGACACCCCGCCCTCCACAGAGGTCCCCGTCTGACCAATAGTCCCTAACTCCCCTTCGACGGAGACACCGACCGCATGCGCCAGCCTGACCACTTCCTGGGTTAAGGCGACGTTTTCTTCATAGGGCAGCAGAGATCCATCGATCATCACTGAGGTAAAACCACACTGAATCGCGCGCAGTACATGTTCGACCGAGGCGCCATGATCGAGATGCAAAGTAAAGGGCACCCGGCTACGCAGAGTGATGTCGCGCACGTAGCTAAAAAAGGAATCACCGACAAAATCATGCTCGCTGGGGTGAATAGAGATAATAGCGGGCGTATGCGTGGCTTCCGCTTCTTCCACAACGGCGCGAATAAAGCAGCTGTCAGCAACGTTAAAAGCGCCAATGGCAAAGCCATGCTCGCGGGTTGGTTTCAGTAATTCTTGCATGGAAACTAACATGGTTTTCTCCAGTTTCAGGGTGTAGTTCGCCCTGCCAGGGCGGATATGCGCTGGCATAAAAGGCGTGGCTGATACGTGAATCAGGCCCGGTCTATTGCGCCGGACGCTTGTAAGTAAGGGACGATGGCTTCAGCGCTGGCTTGTTCCATCACCGCCATGGCATCGGCCAACTCGATGCTGCTGTCGTGGCAGAGGGTATGCAGTAGCGCGGCCTTCCCGGCTTCAAATATCGCCGCGCCGACGTTGATTTTGGCGACGCCAAACGCCGGGCAGCGTGCAAGCTGTTCGAATGGCGTACCGCTGCCACCGTGCAGGGCTAATGGCACCGAAGAGGCTCGCTGCACCTCCGCCAGGCGGTCAAAGTCCAGTGCTGGCGTGACCCCGGGAGCATACATCCCGTGGGCTGTTCCGACGGAAACCGCCAGCAGGTCAATGCCGGTTTGGTCAATAAAAGGGGCAACATCCGCCGGTTGCGTCATCAGATCGGCATTGGTCATGTGGTCATAGCGCGGGGCATCCGCCAGATGGCCCAATTCCCCTTCGACACAAAGCCCGACGCTGGCGGCCAGCGTGGTGACCTCACGGGTCTGGCGAATATTCTCCGCTAACGGGAATGCCGAGGCGTCAATCATCAACCCGCTAAACCCGGCGCGGAAGGCCAGGCAGATCTTTACCGGATCTTTACCGTGATCGAGACTCAGCGTGACGGGAACGCTGGCCGCTTCGGCCAACGCTCTGGCCACCGCCAGCGCGATTGCTGGCGGGAAATGCGACAAATGACCTTGGTACAGATTGAGAATAATCGGCGCCCGATATTTTTCCGCCGCACGTACTGCGGCACGAGCGCTCTCCAGATTCATACAGTTAATCGCCAGCAGCGCATATTGTTCACGCCAGGCTTTCGCCACCATCTGCTTCATATCAGCAAACATAGGGCCTCCGTTTACTCAAGAGTGAAGGTGATTTCATCGTCAGCGACCTTTTGGTCGCTCAGTTCATCGAACTCTTCGTCGCGTTCGGTGACCGGTTTTTTCCACAGCGACAGCATCACGCCGCAGATAACCGTCCCAATCGCCAGCGCCAGGCAAAACAGCAGCGGATGGGTGAACAGCGGTACGACAAACATCCCGCCATGTGGAACCGGGCTTTCCACACCCCAGGTCATAATCAATCCGCCAGCCACCGCCGAGGCCACCACGCAGGATCCCACCACGCGCAGGAGATCGCGGGCGGCAATAGGGATCACGCCTTCCGTAATCATGCAAATGCCCATCGGGAAGGCGGCCTTCAGCGCTTCGGTTTCGGCGCGGGTATATTTATGGCGGGTTAGCAGGAAAGAGAGCGTAATGCCGAATGGCGGAATCATCGATCCGACGAATTTCACCGCCTCCGGCCCATAAACCCCGCTGACCAGCAAGCCATCGGCAAATAGCGACATGGTTTTATTGACTGGCCCGCCAAAGTCGAAGGTGGCCATCGCACCCAGGATCGCCCCCAGCAAAAATCGCGAACCGCCCTGCATCGACTCCAGCATGTGAATCAATGCCTCCTGCAGCCAGGCAATGGGTTTGCCTATTAAGGTCATCATCAACAAGCCGCTGATAATGGTGCTTAATACCGGTAGCACCATGATTGGCATCAGCCCCTGCATCGACTTTGGCAAACGTATGTAATGCTTCAAAAGCAGTACCGTGTAGCCCACCAGGAAACCGCCAAGCATCCCACCGATAAAGCCGGTATGAATCTGTCCGCAGACGAACCCAACAATAAGCCCTGGCGCAAAACCCGGCCTGTCAGCAATCGAGTAGGCGATTGCCGCACAGATCAGCGGGACAATCAGCCCCATACCCCAGCCGCCGATTTGGTTTAGCATCCACGGGATGGTCCCCACTTTCTCCGCGACAATAGTACCGCCCAATACCTGACCGAGGGCAATACAAATCCCGGCGGCAACAATCAGCGGTATCATCCATGAAATACCGGTTAATAAATGTTTTTTTATTTCCTGCGAGACAGGTATTTTATTCTGACTCATGGTAGATCCCTCCAGAATAAGGATCAGGCATTCGCTAATGATTTCTCAACCTTTTCGATAAACTGAATCGGTGACTTAATAACAACTTCAGTTTTCACACGAACAATTCGTTTATTTTTAAACCGTTCTTCACCTTTAATTTTTACATCTATGGCGAGAATAACGACGTCAGCGGCAGTGATATCTTCTGCGGTTAGTTCATTCTCAGTCCCAATCGTGCCCTGGGTTTCAACTTTAACATTATGGCCCAGCGCTCTGGCGCCTTTTATTAACTTCTCACGTGCAATATAAGTATGAGCAATACCCGCGGTACAGGCGGCAACACAGACAATATTCATCTCAGACTCCAATATTTATAGTTAGTAAACATCCGACTCAGCATACTGACTAAATAAATCAATAATCTTCTGCGGACTGGTTTCTTCGAGCAATTGCGCAATGATGTCATCATCTGCCAGCGCCCCGGCGACCTGGGACAGCAAGCGGATATGTGTGGTATTTTGGTCTTCAAGGCGAACAGCAAATAAAATAATACAGCGAACATGACTACCATCCAGCGTTTCCCAGGCAATATCCTGGCGGGTGCGGCCAATCGCCAGAGTGGTATTGACAACCGCGGACGACTTACCGTGAGGAATAGCAATATGATTCTCAAACCCCGTCGAACCTTCTGATTCGCGCTGCCAGACATCCTGAATAAAGGTTTCACGACAGCTAATCGCACCATCTTTCTGTAGCAGATCGGTTAATTCTTCGATAGCTTCCGCTTTATTCTGGGCCTTCATATCCAGCAAAACACGTTTAGTATTTAAAATCCGGGTGATGTCCATATTATTTACCTCATGGATATAAAATTTCATTGCTGGCAGTTAACGCTGCCGCGTGGTGTAATTTCTCAGTAATCACTTTTTCAGTAACCCGCTTGATATCGGCATCGTTAAAAAATGCGCTGACATAGACCACCGGCAGTGCAATTTCCGGCAAATGAATCGTCGAGATCACCAGCTCAATATTGTCCTGCGCCTGAAACGTATGCAGACTCCCTGCGGGCAATACGCCAACGATGGTCCAGTCGGGAAAAGCTCTGAGTACCCGACTTTTCAACAGATGCGAGGTGCCGATTCCTGTAGAACACACCAGCAGCACCCGTTTTCTGGCAACCTGCCTCTCCATCGCAGCCTGAAAATGGACGGTTAAATAACCGATTTCATCTTCCGAGACCGCCTTATCCCCCCAGGTAGCAAATACCTGATTTACCACCCGTAGGGTCAGTGGCCATACATCCGTGAGCTCGCCTTTGATATCTTCCAGCAGCGGATTGCGGATATAAATGTGATAATTCAATCGGTTGAGTAGTGGTTTTATATGAATGAGCAACCCTTCATATAACGCGGTATCATGCGCAAGATCGATATCAACCAGCGTGGAAAAAAGCGCGATCAACCGGGAGGTTATTTTCCTGGCCTCATCGCTGGAGTGGATATTACGCAACATGCTGACATCATCACGTTCTTCCACCACCACGCCCGATGAGATAATGTATTGATAAATAAACCAGCTTTCATCTTCCGGTAACGGATGGGCAATACGCGCCTCAATTTTTTGCAGCATATTCTGCGCGATACTAAACATAGACTCATCAAACAGCGGGTGGCCCTGCTCCCGGCGCGGTAACGCATTTCCGCGGGTAATCCGGTACATCATAATCAGGATATGGGTGAAGATATTGACGTAATAAGGTTCACCCAACGACCAGCTCAGTTTACGTTCCATCTCTTCAAGAAGTGACTGAACAAATAGCACATCCTCTTCGCCAAAATAGTGCACCAGCGCTTTATAGCTACCGCTGTCGAGGCGAGAATGGATAATACTCCCCGGCTCATTATGATTAATAACACCGTTAATCAATGAGGCCATTGCCTGACGGACATGAGATTCACTGCCTTCAATATGGGTACCGCTCTGGCTGCGAATTAATACCAACCCGAGTGGGGCAATCCATGATTCAATCACTTTTAAATCATTAACAATCGAGGCGCTGCTGATGAAATAGCGTTCAGATAATTTATTGATCGAGGTTTCTCGCGGCGTTTCACTTAATAACTGAGAAGCAATTTTCACGCGCCGCGAATTATTCATCATTGCATCGGCATCATCACCTTCGGTACTCAGCAACTGGTCTAATTGCAACAGGTCGGTGACATTCTCGGCCTGCAGCATCACGCCAGCACCGGCTCGCTTATCAATACTGATTTTCCAGTGAGAGAGCCATTGCTCGAGAAAACGTAAGTCACGCTGAACCGTTTTTTCTGAAACATTTAACTGTTCAGCTATTTTTAATAACGTAACGTATTCTCGTTTAGGCAGGAGAAATTTTAATAATCTGTTCTGTCGCGAGGTAACCATTTGCATTACTTACCCTTTTTGCATAGCAGATTAATGCCAATAAGACATCGCTATACGACGCGTATCTCTACGGAAACCATTGAGGATAAATATAGGGAGGCCCAGTGTAAACAACAATACTAAATTGTGTCCGGACATCCGGACACAAATAAGACAGGATGGAGAAAGAAAAAATATTTATAAGTCAGATCACATTTCAGAAATAAATATACGTGATAACGATCTCAATTCCTGGAAAGAATAACTCTGACAATGTTTCGCAGGCACTGTTATTTATCTCCTGAAGCCTGATCGTTACCGCCTTCAGAGCAAAGGTCCACCGCGTCGTCCGCTGCCGGCCCCTGACTCACCGCCGCGCATCATCGTCGGGCAGACACTGCCGGCAAGCAATATCCTCGTTTCTGACGTGATCCGGTTTGCGATCGTGATTGCCCAACGCTTCAGAGTGGTGCGACATTTCAGCGCCAGGGCTGTGGCGGAGCGGGTCGCAGGGCTCCGCCGCCCGGTCACATGGCACACAGTATATTTATTGTTTTATACGATTGTGGTTGCCTGAAAGCATGTGAAAAAGTGTAACCCATGGATTTTGAACGGAATTGTTTCAGACTGTTCTGCAAAGTCCAGTTTTAACAGTAAAAAAGTGCGTTTAGGTATGTGGTAAATCCCTGAAAGTAGCTATAATGCGCCCCGCCTCCATGTAGCAATCGAGGCGCGGAAGATCGTCATCTCCGGTGAGGTGGCTGGACTTCAAATCCAGTTGGGGCCGCCAGCGGTCCCGGGCAGGTTCAACTCCTGTGATCTTCCGCCAAAATTGCTCCGCCGCCATCCGAGAACGTCTAAAAATCCTTTATTTTCAATATAGATAGTAAATCACTCATCCGTAACCGTCCGACAAGTTCTCCCTGAATCCATGAAAAATATGTATAGTGATGTGTATAGATTTTTTATACACATTTTTGGCTTATACACATGGCACTGACAGACATACAAATCAAACGCGCGAAGCCCCAGGACAAACCATACACCTTGAACGATGGGCAAGGCCTGTCATTGCTTATCAATCCCGATGGTTCGAAGGGCTGGCGGTTCCGTTTTCGCCTCGCTGGAAAAGCGCGGTTAATGTCATTTGGCAGCTACGACTTGATAAGCCTCGCTGAAGCTCGTGAAAAGCGCGAGGTCGCCCGCAAGCAAGTTGCTAATGGCATTGATCCGGTTGAGGAACGGAAAGCGCAAAAACTGGCGCAGCAGCTTTCAACAGAAAACTCATTCGAAGCCATAAGCCGCGAATGGCATGCAAACAAAGCTGACCGCTGGACAGTGGCATACCGCGACGAAATCATTAAGACCTTCGAGCAAGATGTTTTCCCGTTCATCGGCAAACGTCCTGTCGGTGAGATCAAACCGTTAGAATTACTTGAAGTGCTGCGACGAATTGAGAAACGTGGAGCACTGGAGAAAACACGTAAAGTTCGCCAGCGATGCGGAGAGGTATTTAGATACGCGATTATTACTGGCCGTGCTGAGTATAACCCTGCACCTGATCTAGCTATCGCATTGGCCATACCGAAGCAAAAACATCATCCTTTCTTATCCGCTGAAGAATTGCCTCATTTTATCAGAGATCTTGAAGCCTATACCGGCAGCATCATCACTAAAAATGCGACTAAGATAGTCATGTTAACTGGTGTAAGAACGCAGGAAATGCGATTTTCTACGTGGGATGAAATTGATTTAGAAAAGGCAATTTGGGAAATTCCAGCAGAACGGATGAAAATGCGCAGGCCGCATGTCGTACCTTTATCTACCCAAGTGATTGAACTCTTTAAGCAACTCAAGCCCATCACTGGCCATTACCCTTACATTTTTATTGGAAGGAACAATCGCAGCAAGCCAATCTCGAAAGAAAGTGTGACACAAGTCATTGAACTACTTGGCTATAAAGGGCGTGCAACTGGCCATGGGTTTCGGCATACCATGTCAACAATATTGCATGAAAATGGATTTGATAGTGCGTGGATTGAGATGCAGTTAGCGCATGTAGATAAAAATTCTATTCGCGGAACATATAATCACGCACAATATTTAGAAAAAAGACGCTCTATGCTTCAATGGTACAGTGATTTTATATTTAGAATGAACAATTAACCCACACTCTAATTTATAAAACAAAAAGAGCCTCTTTCGAGACTCTTTTTTATTCTTTATTTATTACTTTTTATTCTTTTTATCTTGTTGTATAGCAAGATTATTTAAAACCTTAATTGACTTGGAAGATAAATCATCACCTCCCAAGAGGTTTTTTTTCCACTCTGGCCATTCGTTAATTCTTTCTTTTGTTGCAACTATATGTTTAATAAAATTATTTTCGATAGACATGTTAAACTCCTATGATCCTTGCGAACAAATTAACAGAAATCTGTTCTCTTTCCAAGTAAGAAATAGGTAACATTAATGTTCTCAATGTTGCATTAGACTCGCTCCATTTCATAACATTCCCATAACTATCTTTCCTTTTAATTTTATTTCCACTCCCATTAACAATGGAAAATAGGTTAAAATAAACTCTAGGCCCTATTCCAATAAACGGTTCGAAAAGCACCTTTTCATGTTCTCTCTCATCATTAGTTATTGACTCTGAATGAAATTCATAAGCCTTACTTTTGGGATATGGCTCTATGTAAACCACCCTTTTAATTCCCGAAGCTATAATATGCTTAGCACAATTGTGGCATGGAAAAGTTGTGCAATATATATATGCATCTTGAGTGCTAATATTTGTTCTGGCACATGCTAAAATCGCTTCCATTTCTGCATGGACTACCCGACCATATTCCGTGATATCTTGAATAAGGCTGTTCTTGAGGATTCTTTCTAATTTATCACGCGATTTTCCATTTATTTGCTTAAGAATATCATCCATAATTTCTTTTTTTTGTTTTGCATTTGAATCAAAACCTCTTACATAGTCCCTTCCATCTGAATAATCCTCGTAACTTTCGTTTTCTGTATTAAAGTATGGCCAATATAACCCCCCACCAAACTTAGGAACATCATTAGCCCCAGTTGACATAATAGCGTAGTTTTTAGCTAATACAGCTCCAACTTGTCTAGATAAGTCGGCAGACCTCAAAGCTGAAGAAAAAGCCATATACATTGCATATTCATCAAACGTTGGAGTAATAAAAGGATTACCGAAGAGCAAGTCAAAGACTCTTTTTATATCATTATTAAGCTTATCATCTCTTCCATCTTGGTTTAAGAAGAAATCGGCTAAGTGGAATGTATCTCTAGTATGCTGCCCATGTCCAGATTCCTCATCCTCATCCCTGGCAATCAATAAACTTGCTTTATCCTCTGGAATTCCTTTATTACGAGTCAAATTATCCAATCTACGATTTTCATCTGAAAAAATTCCGAAAAGTAAAAATCCAGAGCCATAGACCTCTCTAAATTTATAAACTTCTTCAGGATGCTTGATTGAATTAATAATATACGCAATCCCTTTTTTCTTTATATTTAAACATTCATTCCTTGCCCTTATTTCATTAATTTTAGTTATTGCTCCGAGGGCTAACACATAATTACATTCACTATCTTCTCTTAGCTTATTCCCCTTGGTCATTAAATCATCAATTCTTTGATAGTTATCTATGTAATTCCCAAAACCAGAAAGCTGAGCGATCACATCCGATGAAATCCGGACCTCAGAACATTCAAATTGATATAAGGACAATCTATCTCTTATTTTTTTTGTGATCGCTTCCAGGTCTGTACCAACAGAGCAAACTAACCCAATTACCATTTCTTCTAAAGGTTTCGTAGAAAACTTATCATCTTCAGAGCCTTTCAAAACCTGAGGAGCCTCTTTAATCAATTCTGTTATTTTTGTGATTTTCATATGAAGCCGCCTCCCCCATGAGATAAAACATTTTTATAAATAATTCTTAGCATATTTTCTATTGTTTGATTAAATTATTTGAATCACATCATGTTTTTCTTTAAGTTATACTTGGTAATACACTGATTTTAAACAATTAAAAGGTGAGCAAGTGATATATAATTGTATTTTAATTTTCACCTTTAAGATAATGTAAAGACTATAAGCTCCTCTTGCATATACCAAGTGCCATTACAAACTAACGGGGTTTATGCATTTTTTTTATATACCTTCGAAGTTAAAGTGAAACCATCGCCAAGATCATCATTTCAAAATCACTAAACAGACTCTTCTAATAATACTTTCCTCCCTCACGCCTGCGCGTTTCTTATGTCGAGGAGGTACTCCCCCACATTATAAAATGAGTGATTTACCTCCCTTCCGGTGGCGCTTTCTTATCCCTCACCTGACCTCCTCAGAGGCTCTTCATACTCCCGAACAGCACTGCGCTACCCACTGACACTCCCGCGAACCCGCGCAGCGCAGCGACGCGCTCAGGCTGCGAAATTAAATATGATTTAATAAATACTTTACCGCTGGCGCGCAGTGCTTTCCCCGCCTCGCCTGCCCGCTTCGTGGGTCGGTTTTAATGCAGGTGCATGGGCAGGCTCAGGCCGCGCCGGGACAGGGTTGCGAAGGGAGTGACGGGACGGAGGAACGCATGCAAAACCATGCACCCTGTGGATGCATGGCTTAATTCGGGAAAAATAGCGGTATTTTCGGGGATTTCTTGCGGG
Organism: Raoultella sp.; assembly: GCF_039594335.1. Taxonomy (NCBI): domain Bacteria; kingdom Pseudomonadati; phylum Pseudomonadota; class Gammaproteobacteria; order Enterobacterales; family Enterobacteriaceae; genus Klebsiella; species Raoultella sp. The sequence continues at coordinate 2,166 of NZ_JBCNNS010000034.1, read as the reverse complement.
ACTACCTGCCGGCCAGTTCCGTGCGCCGGCGGGCATAAATCAGGCTCTGTGCGGGGGTGTATTTTTCCTGATTATCCACCCGCGAAGCCGCGTCAGGCCTGAATCCGATGGCCGTTAAAATATCGCTGTCTTCTGCGGAATAATGAATTTCTTCACCGGTACTCAGCCACACGGACAGCGCTTCGCGCAGGTAATGCGCCGAACGGTCGAGCGCATGGCCGGTCAGGAGTGCGGGCTGCTGGCTGAGTCCCATCAGCTCCGGGGCAAGCGTGGCGGCCAGCTCTGTCCCGTGCGCCTGCATAAAGTCATTCAGCCGGTTGCGGATACTGATGCGCTGTACCGCTTCATGAGAGCGGATATAGCGTCCGGCGGCCTGATTTATCTCCCATTTTTTGACATCGATAATGTCGCGCAGTGTCTGCATTCTGCCCGGAATACGGTCATCCCCTGCCAGCACCTGCTCGCGGTATTCCTGCTCTGCGGCCGCGAGTTCGGCTTTACGGTTCAGCCAGGCGGTTTCGTTCTTCTGACAGGCTTCAAAAGCCTGCTGTAGCGTGAGGGTGGTCATGGTCAGTTCTCCCCTGATTAATGACGGTATGGCGAGCTGTAGCAGCTCTGCACTTTACGGGGTGCCGGGGGTGTGACCGGCTCCGCGACAGGCGGCGCTTTCTCCGCCGGGGGCCGGATAACCTCGTCGATGGCTTCAGTGGTGCGGAACGTCGCCGAGCACTCAATATTGGTGCACTGGTGATAGCGCTGTTTGACGTTCTCCGACAGATAGCGGGAGGTGCGTGCATGCGCCGACTTTTTGCAGAACGGACAGTGCATCATGGCAGCAGCCCCCGCGCTTTCAGGTCAGCCTCGCGCTGACGGATTTTCTCCTGCCAGACTTTTAGCTGGCCAGGTGTGCTGGCGGCGTCGTGGTCCATGTGCGGAAGCGCGACGGCCGGGAAGCCGGTCAGGGAGAGCACCGGCTCATCCGCTGGTGTGACGGAGAAGGCGCTCACTTTCCTGGTCAGGAAGGTCACCACCTGATGCATGACCTCTTTCTCCGGCTCGGTGTAGCCCTGATGGCCGATGGTGTTGGCGAGCGGGTTTGCCATCACATCCGCTTTCAGCACCATCGCCCGGACCAGTGGCCCGAGGGTGTCGTTCAGCGCGCGGTCGAGCTCTTCCTTCGCATATTCAGACAGTACGGCATGATGCGCCTGGCGGAATGCCCGCGCGGTGCTGTTGCAGGCGACTTTCAGCAGGTCACGTTCAAAGGCCAGCACTTCGGTCAGGTTGTCACATTCCTGCGCCAGCTCACGGCGGGCCACGCGTTCGATATGACCGCTTTTCAGCTCATCGGTCAGCATGGCACCCCCGGCACGGAAAGCGGCGCGCCATGTGCGGGTGTCGCTGCCGTTGTCCTGCTCCAGCGCCGCTTTCTGCTCCTCCGTACGGGTGATGGCCGCCAGGGTGTCCTCCATCCGGCGGGCCTGTTCAAGATGGGCCGCTCTGGCTGCGGCCAGTCGCTCCAGCGCCGGTTTCAGGTAATCAGGGATAAAGGTGGTGTCGGTCATGGCAGATTTCCTCGTGGTTTCAACTTGAGGTGATTCTGCCGGGGCACACACAACAACACGACCTGTTGCGGTTGTGGCAGTTCTGGCACAAACAGGACGTCAAAACCCGGCTTGCCAGAGAAAGGTCTCAGGAAAAGCATACTCACCGTTTGTTTTTTTACATATAACTGTTCACTACTGTTCACTTTAAATAAAAAGATAAATAATACAGTAATTTAAGCGGTGAACAGTTGAGGTCAGAAGTGTTCACCGACTGTTCACTACTGTTCACCTTTCTGTTTTAACGGAGCTCTGCTCCTTTAGTCTTTTTTGCGATTAAAAATGAAGAATATATAAATAAAAGCAATCATAGGTTTGCCATCAATTGCCAACGATTGCCAACAGTTGCCAGTGTTTTCCACTTTCAAAAAATCAATATGTTGTGTGGTCGGACACAACAAAAAGACTTGTTGCCCTCAGGGAAAATATTCACAAAATAGAGAGCTACCCGAGGCCGGACGGACACGACCGGCACTGTATGGACTTTATGAGGTAGCCCGATGCACACCGCTTTTTCTTCCCCGTCTTCTGCCCCTGCCGCGCCGCTGATGCCGGTCTCTGA
>NZ_JBCNNS010000033.1:0-41124 GCF_039594335.1 Raoultella sp. | reverse complement strand
GCAGCGACGGGCGGCGTCAGGATATGGTGGCGCTGGAGGTGATTGACCACGGCAGCGGGATGTCGCAAGAGGTCAAGGCTCAGGTGTTCGAACCGTTCTTTACCACTAAACAAACCGGTAGCGGCAGTGGTCTGGGGCTGTCGATGGTCTATGGTTTTGTCCGCCAGTCCGGCGGACGGGTGGCTATCGAGAGCGCGCCGGGGCAGGGGACCACGGTGCGTTTGCAGCTCCCGCGTGCGGCGGTACAGGCGCCGACCGGTGGCCCGTTGCCGGAAGTTGAGCAGGCGTTGAGCGGTGAGCGGCTGGCGCTGGTACTGGAGGATGATACCGATGTACGTCAGACTCTTTGTGAGCAGCTTCATCAGCTCGGCTGGTTAACCCTGGAGGCCGGGAACGGAGAGCAGGCGCTGCAGTTACTTGATGCTTCGACGGAAATCGCGCTGCTGATTAGCGACCTGATGCTGCCGGGCAGATTGAGCGGAGCCGAGGTGATTAACGAAACCCAGCGTCGTTTCCCGACGGTGGCGGTGCTGCTGATCAGCGGTCAGGATCTGCGTCCGGCGCACAATCCCGCGTTGCCGGACGTGGAGCTGTTGCGTAAACCCTTCAGTCGGACACAGCTGATGCAGGCGCTGCGGCAGGTGACGACAGCCCACGCTGGCGGATCACGGTAAACATTGAGCGGAGCCGTATCGGGGACACATGATGGCGGATTTGAGATTCCTCCGCTACTCGTCGCGATGACCGTTGCTTAATGTAGGGCCAGCCCCCTGAAGAGACTGGCTCTATGAAACGTTACTTTACCGCTCTAATTCTCTGCACGCTGTCGCTGAGCAGCCAGCTGGCGCGCGCTGATATTATTGACGACGCAATCGGTAATATTCAGCAGGCGATTCATGATGCCTACAACCCGGGCAATAGCCGCTCTGATGATGACGACCTCTATGATGACGGACGTTACCAGGGCAGCCGCCAACAAAGCGCCGATCGCCAGCGGCAGTATGACGATCGGCAACGGCAGATAGCGGAGCGTCGCCGCCAGCTCGATGATCGTCAGCGTCAGCTGGATCAGGATCGTCGGCAGCTGGAGAACGACCAGCGTCGGCTGGATGACGATGATTAACCGTGCTGTCGTTCCTGACTGGGGTGACGATAGTGTTTACCGGAGTCAAAGATTAATCCAGCACGATCTCCATACCGTCATAGCCAGCCTCAAACCCCGGCGGCAGTGGATGGTCCATCATCCAGAGATCAAACTGGTGGCTGATATGAGTCAGAATGACCCGCGGGCAGCCCAGCACCTGGTTGATGGCGCTTACCGTATTCAAATCGCAGTGGTTGCGCGGAGGCTGCGGGCGCGGCTCATGGCTGCAGTCGATCACGATCGCCTGCGGCTGGTTATTCAGTAAGAATTTGAGCGTCTTTTCCGGTAATCCGGCGGTATCCGACAGCCAGGCTACCCGGCTGTGTGCCGACTCCAGCAGATAGCCGTACGTCAGCTTCGAGTGATTCAACGGCAGCGGCGTCACCCGCAATCCCTGTAATTCAAACATCACAAACGGCTCAACAGTATGGCTGAAGTCCAGTACGCCAGGGTGTTTAAACAGGTCATCGCAGCCTTCAGGATCTGGCGGGCCAAACACCGGGATCGGCGCGCCGATGCCCCAGCGCAGCGGGAATAATCCCTGAACATGATCCATATGATAATGGGTAAGCAAAAACTGCTGAAAGTGGCCGGCAGGCCAGCGATCCATCAGATCGGGCAGCCCGGCATCCAGAAGGGTGACGGCATCATTAAAGGTCACGACCGCACTACAGGGGCGACGACGATGAGCCTCATCGTTGCGTGCACGCTGGCAGGCCGCGCAGTCGCAGCCGAAGACCGGAACCAACTGGGCGCCGCCGGTACCGGTTAAGCGGATAGTCAGACCCATACTTCCTCCTCACAGCGCTTTTTTTAAAACGCAGATGGCTTTGCGTATACCCTTCACGGAGATAAAAACGGTGGGCATCGTGGCGGGCTTTTTCGCTGGAGAGCTCCACCATTTGCGCGCCGTGGTTGCGGGCTTCCTGCTCCGCCCAGGCCAGCAGCGCCTGGCCGACGTGCAGGCCGCGCCTCTGTGGCAGCACCACCAGTTCCTGCACTTCCCCGATCCAGGCAGTGAAATTAAGCGGAAATTGCAACTGTAGCCCAATCAACCCGACTGTCTCTCCCGCCACCTGCGCCAGCTGATAGCGCAGGGTTGGATTTTGCAGGTTCATGGCAAACCCGGCGGCGAAATGGCGGCGATCGTACGCTTTCTGCTTTAGTTCGCAAATTAACGTATAGACGGCCTCGACGTCGTCCAGGGTCGGAGCGCGAAGTTCACAGGCTGGCATGCCGGGTCTCTTGTCGGGTGGAGTGGCGGCGCAGTAGCGTGAAGAACAGCTCGACGGATTGCCCGAGGCTGCCGTTGTTGTCCAGCGTCAGGCAGTCGGAGGGGGTATAGCGCGCCGCGCGTTCCAGGCGCAGAGCGATTTCCGTGTCGCTCTCTCGTCCGCGCTGCTCCAGGCGCTGACGCAGCACTTCCGGCGTCACCTGCAGGCAGATGGGCAGGAGTGCGTCGGCATAGCGCGCACGCGCTTGCGGCAGATGGGCGCGAGAGCCATTAGCCACTACGTCAAAACCGGCGTGCAGCCACAGGTCAATTTCGATGCCAATTCCGTAGTAATTGTTATTGGCATGCCAGCTCAGGGCAAACAGCTGGCGCTCGGCGCGGTTAAAAAACTCCTGCTTGCTGAGCGCAATATGATTCTCGCTGCCGGCGTTAAACGGGCGAGTAATATAGCGATGCGCTACCAGCAACTGGGTATTTTCGCGCTGACGTAAGGCCGCCAGCAGGCTGTCTTTTCCGGAGCCTGAGGCCCCCACCAGCCAGATCAATTTTCCGCGCATCAGAAGACCCTCTTTCCTTGACGCCAGACGTGGTCAATATGGACATGTTCGCCGCGACGGTGCGCCAGCACCATATCGGCACGTTTACCTTCCGCAATCACGCCGCGATCGCCTAATCCCAGAGCCTGGGCCGGATTTTTGCTGACCAGACGAATGGCTTGCGGCAGCGTAAAGGTGTTGTCGTCATCGTCGGCGATGCGGAACGCCGCATCCAGCAGGCTGGCGGGATAATAGTCTGACGACAGAATATCGAGCAGGTTGCTGGCCGCCAACTGGTGGGCGGCGACGTTACCGGAGTGCGAACCGCCGCGCACGATATTGGGGGCGCCCATCAGCACGTTCATACCGTGGCGACGTGATGCCTCGGCGGCGGCTAACGTCGTGGGAAACTCGGCGATCACGCTGCCAAGCTGATAGGATTCGAGGACATGTTCCGCGGTGGCGTCGTCGTGGCTGGCGAGCGCGATATTGCGCTCGCGGCATATCGCCGCAATGGTTTGACGGTTCGGCTGCGACCATGCGGCTGCCAGCGCCATCTGCTCTTCTTCAAAGCGATCCATCTCTTCGTTAGTCAGGTGATATTTTCCCTGATAGTAATCGCGGTACTTGCGACGGTCGGCGTACTGGCGCTGACCTGGGGAGTGATCCATCAAGGAGACCATGCTCACCGGGTCGCGGCCAACCAGTTTTTCAAACAGCGGCAGTGTGGTGTGGTGCGGCAGTTCGCAGCGTAAATGCAGACGATGTTCGGCGCGGTTGATGCCCCGTTTCTGCGTCTCTTCAATGGCGTTGATCATCTTTTCCAGATTCTCCAGCCGATCGCCGCCGTCGCGGACGTCGCCGATGGCGACTGCATCCAGTACGGTGGTGATTCCGCTGGCGACCATCAGCGCATCGTGGCTGCTCATCGCCGAGTGGGCGGGCCAGTCGACTTTCGGGCGCGGAGTAAAGAATTTGTCCAGATTATCGGTATGCAGCTCAATCAGCCCGGGCAGCAGCCAGCCGCCTTCGCCGTCAAGCGCCTGCGGCAACTGGCTCTGACTTTCGGCAAAGGCGTAAATTCTGCCCTCCTGTACTTCCAGCGAACCGTGTACCACTTCGTCTTCAAGAACCAGGTTTACATTGTTAATAATCATGCTGTTATTCCCATCGGGTGCAGTCGATCGGCGACCTGATTGCGGACCGTTTCATCATGGAAAATACCGACGATAGCCGCGCCGCGCGCTTTGGCCTCATTAATGAGTTCCACTACGGCGGCACTGTTTCTGGCGTCTAGCGAGGCGGTTGGCTCATCAAGCAGTAAAATCGGGTAGTCCACCGCGAAACCGCGGGCGATATTGACCCGCTGCTGTTCCCCGCCGGAAAAGGTGGACGGTGCCAGATGCCACAACCGTTGCGGAACGTTCAGGCGCGTCAGCAGGCGAGCAGCCTGCGAAGCGCAGGTATCGCGCGGGATACCGAGGTCGAGCAGCGGTTGCATCACCACTTCGAGGGCGGAAATCCGCGGGATCACTCGCAGGAACTGGCTGACCCAGCCGATGGTGCGCTTGCGGACTTCCAGCACCTTACGCGGCGAGGCGTTGACCAGGTCAACCCATTCGTCGCCGTGGCGGATATGGATATGGCCGGTGTCTGGCAGGTAGTTGGCATACAGCGAACGCAGCAGGGTGGATTTGCCGCTGCCGGAATGGCCGTGCAGCACCACGCATTCGCCATTACTGACCTCCAGAGAGGCATTTTGCAGCACCGGCAGGCGCACGCCGTTTTGCTGGTGGAGTACAAAGGTCTTACTGACATTTTCAACGTGAATCATTTTGGCCTCGTGGTTTGGGTGCCGGGTGCTGTTGTTCGAACGTGAATGATTCTGTGTTCGTCGGCCGGGTAAGCGCAGCGTCACCCGGCGACAGCAACCTCAGTTCTGCAATACCGATGACACCAGCAGCTGGGTATACGGATGATGAGGATCGTCGAGCACCCGGTCGGTTAAACCACTTTCCACCACCTGACCCTGTTTCATCACCAGCAGACGGTGCGCCAGCAGGCGCGCGACACCGAGATCGTGGGTGACTATCACCACGGCCAGGTTCAGCTCCACCACCAGACCACGCAGCAGGTCGAGCAGACGCGCCTGCACGGAAACATCCAGACCGCCGGTCGGCTCATCCATAAAGACCAGCTTCGGCTGGGTCACAAGGTTGCGGGCGATTTGCAAACGCTGTTGCATGCCGCCGGAAAAAGTGGTGGGCAGATCGTCAATACGTGACGACGGAATTTCGACATCGTTCAACCACTGCTCGGCGGTTGCGCGGATATTTCCGTAGTTACGTGCGCCGGTGGCCATCAGGCGCTCACCGATGTTGCCGCCTGCCGACACCTGACGGCGCAGGCCATCCATCGGATGCTGATGCACCACGCCCCATTCGGTACGCAGCAGGCGGCGGCGATCCGCTTCGCTCATCGCATACAGTGAGCGGTTTTCATACCGCACTTCACCTTCTTGCGGCGCCAGGCGCGCCGAGAGAGCTTTCAGCAGCGTGGTTTTCCCCGATCCAGACTCGCCGACGATGCCCAGCACTTCACCGGGCCACAGTTCAAAAGAGACGTCGCTGAAGCCTTTGCCCGGCGCATAAAGATGGGTCAGATGATTGACCGCGAGTAACGGATGGCTCATTTGTTCAGTGCCTCGCTTTGTTGGCGGCAATAATCGGTATCGGAGCAGACAAACATCCGTTTACCGCTGTCATCGAGTACCACTTCATCGAGGTAGCTGTGGCGAGACCCGCAAATGGCACAGGGTTCATCCCACTCCTGGACGGTAAAGGGGTGGTCGTCGAAATCGAGACTCTCCACCGGAGTAAACGGTGGCACGGCGTAAATGCGCTTTTCCCGTCCGGCGCCGAACAGCTGTAGCGCGGGCATCATGTGCATTTTCGGGTTATCGAATTTCGGGATTGGCGACGGGTCCATCACATAGCGGCCGTTCACTTTTACCGGGTAGGCATAGGTGGTGGCGATATGACCGAAGCGGGCAATGTCTTCATACAGTTTCACCTGCATCACGCCGTACTCTTCCAGCGCATGCATGGTGCGGGTTTCGGTCTCGCGTGGCTCAATAAAGCGCAGCGGCTCCGGGATCGGCACCTGGAAGATCAGGATCTGATCTTCGGTGAGCGGCGTCTCCGGGATCCGGTGACGGGTCTGGATCAGCGTGGCATCGCAGGTCGCTTCGGTGGTCGCAACGCCGGTGACGCGCTTAAAGAACTGCCGTATCGATACCGCATTGGTGGTGTCATCAGCGCCCTGGTCAATCACCTTCAGCACGTCATGCTCACCGATGATACTGGCGGTCAGCTGAATACCGCCAGTTCCCCAGCCGTAGGGCATCGGCATCTCGCGGCCGCCGAACGGCACCTGGTAGCCGGGAATCGCCACCGCTTTGAGAATGGCCCGGCGGATCATGCGCTTGGTCTGCTCATCAAGATAAGCAAAGTTGTAGCCAGTGAGTGGGTTAGCCACGTTCGTTCTCCCGTTGCAGGCGTTTCAGCAGCGCCAGTTCGGCCTGGAAATCGACATAGTGGGGTAGCTTGAGATGCGAGACGAAACCGGCTGCCTCGACGTTATCGGCGTGGGCGAGGACAAACTCTTCATCCTGCGCTGGCCCGGCTATCTCTTCACCGTAATCTGGCGCCTGTAGCGCGCGGTCGACCAGCGCCATCGCCATCGCCTTGCGTTCGCTCATGCCGAATACCAGGCCATAGCCACGCGTAAAGTGCGGCGGTTCGCTTTCCGGTGCCACGAAACCGTTGACCATCTCGCATTCGGTCATCAGCAGTTCGCCGATATTGACCACAAAACCCAGCTCTTCGGGGACGATCTCGATGGCGACGTAGCCGCTGCGAATTTCACCGGCAAAAGGATGGTTACGGCCGTAACCGCGCTGTGTCGAGTAGGCCAGCGCCAGCAGATAGCCTTCATCGCCACGCACCAGCTGCTGCAGGCGTGACGAACGTGAGCAGGGATAGACCGGCGGTACGCGGGTGATGTCGTCGGGCCGGGCGTCGGACGCCTGTTCCGCTTTTGCCAGCCCCTGCTGTACCAGCAGGTTAAAAACGTGCGGTGTGGCTTCCTGGGGGCGGTCGGCGGTATGCAGTGGCGGCGTTTCGCCGTTAGCCAGCAGGGTGAAATCCAGCAGGCGGTGGGTGTAATCGTAGGTCGGACCGAGCATCTGGCCGCCGGGAATATCCTTATACACCGCCGAAATACGGCGTTCCAGGCGCATGTTGGCGGTATCGACAGGTTCGCTTACCGCCAGTCGTTGCAGGGTGGTGCGATACGCACGCAGTAAAAAAATGGCTTCGACGGTGTCGCCGCTGGCCTGTTTGAGCGCCAGCGCCGCCAGTTCACGGTCGGCGATGCCGCCTTCGGTCATCACCCGATCGACCGCAAGGTTTAACTGTTGGGTAATCTGTTCAATGCTCAGTTCAGGAAGCTGTCCACTGCCTCGTCGTTTATGTTCCTGTAAGGCGTGAGCGGCTTCGATCGCCTTCTCTCCGCCTTTGACGGCAACGTACATTAGCAAACCTCCACGTGGGTGGTGCGCGGGATAGCCAGCAGGCGCTCGCCGCAGGTGAGGATCAAATCAATGCCCAGCGGGAACGGGTGCGGGCGTTCGGTCAGTTCATCAATGATGCAGTCCGGTAGCTGCGGGGCGATCATGCGCTCTTCGGCAATGCCGGCACCGGTCAGGCGCAGCATGCGTCCGCCGCTGAGGCTGGTGAGCTGGACAATCAGCGTGACGCCGGTTTCCGGGGCGGCGACGGTCCCGGCGGACAGGACGTTAAGCTGTTCGCTGCTAATACGTTCATCGGTGACGGCGAAGACCGCCTGCTGTGGCAGTTCCACCAGCGGTGCGCCGGTGTGAAAACGTAAGTTCTGGCCGACGAGATCGTTGTGCAGTGCCGCAGAGAGCCAGACCGGCGTTTCATGATCTGCCAGGGTCAGCAGGAGGCTGGTGGAGGCGATATTCAACGGCTGCCAGCCGTGCTGGAGCTGCTGGAGTGCGACAATGACGCCTGGTTCGCTCATGGCTTTTAGCAGGCGACGAAAACTGTGCTGAGCATCCTGCACCGGCAGGGTAAAAGCGGTTTGTAAGGTCATGCGTTATCTCCGCGAACCAGAGTAAAGAAGTCCACCCGGCTGGCGTTGACTTCGGCGCGTCGGGCTTCAATGCGCGCGTTTCGTTGTGCTTCCAGCGGGGTAATCAGGGTTTCCATTAAGCTGTGAAAATGGTGGGGTGATTGCATCAGGGCGTCGATGGTTGCGCAGCGCTCTGCGTGCGGACGATCGCGGCCCAGTATCCAGCTGTAGCCGATCGTGCCGTCGGTCAGGCGAATGGCGGCACGGGTCAGCGTCGCGTCTCCGGCGAAGAAACGGTCGCCAATCCCACCCATTCTTGCCTGGAGCTGTACCAGGCCGGTTTCCGGCGTGCGAATCAGTTCATATTCCGGCGCCAGCTGCAGGGTCTGCATTCGTGCCAGCAGCTCCTCGGGTTCACTGTGGGCCAGCACGGACATCCAGCGCTGGCGGGTTGCGGTATCAAAGTGCATTCAGTGCTCCATGGTGAATTCAATCATGTCCGCCCGGGTCAGGCTGACGGAGTACTCCGTAGCCTGCGGTTCGCCCGCGCGGTGGTTCAGGGTTCTCACGCACAGCAGCGGCGCCATGTTGGGGATCCCGAGAATGTTGCTCTCTTTCGCCTGGGCGCGACGGGCGCTGATTTTGGTGCGCGTGCGGGTCAGTTCGACATCCAGTTGTTCGTGCAGGAAATCGTGCAGTGAACCCTGGGTGAAGGTTTGCAGCACCGGCCAGAAGCGTAGGTCGGTGAAGTAGTGGTCGATCAAACACAGCGCGACGCCGTTGACGCGGCGCAGGGTCCGGAGATGAATGACGTTCTCGCCTTCAGCAATGCCAAAGGCTTCGGCGACGTGGCTGCTGGCCGGGCGCAGTACCGACAGCAGCTTTTCGCTGGTCGGGTGGCTGCCCTGATCGAGTAGGTTCTGGCTGAAGCGCGCCTGGGCATTGAGCGGGTAGTCGATTGGGCGCATCAGCACCAGCACGCCAACCCCCTGACGACGCTGGACCCAGCCGCGTTCGACCAGTTGATCGATCGCCCGGCGCAGGGTATGGCGGTTGACTTCAAAGCGCGTGGCCAGCTGTTGTTCCGCCGGAAGGTAGTCACCGCAGCGGTAGTGATGGCGTAGTTCCTGCTCAAGTCTGGCGGCAATTTCCTGATACCGGGTAGGATAACTGGTCGGATGTCTGGATAAGTACATGTCAGTCAAGCCTCACTAAGCAGAAGAAGGGATTTCCCTCTGAGAGTGGCCCGATCCTGACGCGTTTTTGTTACATTCCGGTTAACTCGCTATGACCGGAGGATGAAGAGTTGGTGCCAGCTGAGTGACAGGGCGGGAGAACCCGCCCGGAGGGGGAAGGTTTAAGGTTGCTTGACGACATTAACCATCCACGGGACGCCAAAGCGGTCGATGGTTTTGCCAAAGCCGTGGGCCCAGAACGTTTCCTGCCAGGCCATTTCGACGCTCCCGCCGTCGGCGAGGCTATCGAACCAGCGCTTGCCCTTGGTCAGGTCCTGGGTATCGAGTACCAGGGTAAAGCCGGCGTAGCGATCGGTCTTGTCGCCCGGGCTGTCGCCGAGCATCAGCTCACTGTCCGCGATGCGCAGGCTGGCGTGAGCGATACAGTCGGCGGATAAATGCTGGCCGGAAGGGCAGCCATCCTGGGCATCCTGTGGCATTTCGCCGTAGGTAATTTGGTGGACAAGTTCGGCGCCCAGCGTTTGCTGATAGAACGCGATTGCCGCTGCGCAGTTGCCGCTAAAGGTGATGTAAGGACTGACGGGCATAATCATTACCTCAGGTAACGAAGACACCATTAAGTGTAGAAGGTGATGAGCCATCCAGACCAGGCGGTAGAGTCGGGTCTGGATGCTGTGGCGCACGGGAAATAATCAGGCGATGCGGCGCAAATATATCCGTTTATTTTCCCGGCGGCCGTTTCAGGCGCGGGTAAATAAATTCCCGGTGCCGGGGAAATAGAACTAGTTCTTTTTAACGAATTCGGATTTCAACTTCATCGGACCAAAACCATCAATTTTACAGTCAATGTTATGATCGCCTTCCACCAGACGAATATTCTTCACTTTGGTACCGATTTTCAGCATGGAAGAGCTCCCTTTTACCTTCAGATCTTTAATGACAGTCACGCTGTCGCCATCGGTGAGTAAATTGCCGTTAGCATCTTTTACCACCAGGGCGTCATTATCATCAGTTGGCTCGGCATTGTTCCATTCATGGGCGCATTCCGGGCAGATAAACATGCCGTTATCTTCATAGGTGTACTCAGACTGGCATTTCGGGCAGTGTGGGAGTTGCATGACATTCCTCGTGATTACAGGGAAAAACAGGACGTTGGTCCATTAAATGGCGGCTGATAGCCGAAAGTGTGAGCGATTATAGCGTATTCACGCACTTTTGTCGGGACTTTTTTTATGATAATACGGCGGAAAAAAGATTTATATTTCGGAACAGGTATGGCGGGATATTTCGTCGGGGGAATGTCTGCGTTGCTGCAGAAATAAATCACCTCTGCTGTCAGCATTAGGGAACTTATTAAAATTATTTGGCTCTGTTATATGGCGGCGTTTTTTTTGTGAAGTTGATCCCAAATTTAAACGCTGTTAGGGTAAATAAGGGGAGTTCGTAAATTCAGCAGATTTATGCGTAACTCCATTTACTGACTACTGCCAGAGCAGGCGTCAACAGGTTCGGTTGTACAGACTGTCAGCAGACAGTGCAGGCAAACCTGCTACGCTTGAGAAGAGGGGCACAGCCATTCGCCGCTCCCAACGCACAATGCCGACGGCTTTGCCGTGTGGTGACGATCCGTGCGCTCACGGCGAAGCTTTAGAGGAAAAATATGCTTAAAAGGAAAAAAATAAAGCCAATCACTCTGCGTGATGTCACCATCATTGACGATGGTAAGTTGAGAAAGGCCATCACCGCAGCATCGCTGGGTAATGCGATGGAGTGGTTCGATTTTGGTGTGTATGGTTTTGTGGCGTATGCCTTAGGTAAAGTCTTCTTCCCCGATGCCGATCCCAGCGTGCAGATGATTGCTGCGTTAGGGACATTCTCCGTTCCGTTCTTAATCCGTCCGTTAGGCGGTCTGTTCTTCGGTATGCTGGGCGATAAATATGGTCGACAAAAGATACTGGCCATTACGATTATCATCATGTCGATCAGTACCTTCTGTATCGGTCTCATTCCGTCCTACGCCTCGATTGGTATCTGGGCACCGATTCTGCTGCTGCTGTGTAAAATGGCACAGGGCTTCTCGGTGGGCGGCGAGTATACCGGTGCTTCAATCTTCGTCGCTGAATACTCTCCCGACCGCAAGCGCGGCTTTATGGGCAGCTGGCTGGACTTTGGTTCGATAGCCGGCTTTGTGCTGGGTGCGGGCGTGGTGGTGCTGATTTCCAGCGTGGTGGGGGAAGAGAGCTTCCTCGACTGGGGATGGCGTTTACCGTTCTTCCTGGCGCTGCCGTTAGGGCTGATTGGTCTCTATCTTCGTCATGCGCTGGAAGAGACGCCGGCGTTCCAGCAGCACGTCGATACTCTGGAGCAGGGCGACCGCGAAGGGTTACAGGAAGGGCCGAAAGTCTCCTTTAAAGAGATTGCGACTAAACACTGGCGTAGCCTGCTGACCTGTATCGGTCTGGTGATTTCCACCAACGTGACCTACTACATGTTGCTCACCTATATGCCGAGCTACCTGTCGCATAACCTGCACTACTCGGAAGATCACGGGGTGCTGATTATTATTGCGATCATGGTCGGTATGCTGTTCGTCCAGCCGATTATCGGCATGCTTAGCGACCGCTTTGGCCGCCGTCCGTTCATTCTGATCGGTAGCGTGGCGCTGTTTACCCTGTCAATTCCGGCCTTTATCATGATTAACAGCAACATTATTGGCCTGATTTTCGCGGGGCTGCTGCTGCTGGCGGTGGTGCTCAACTGCTTCATCGGGGTGATGGCCTCCTCGCTGCCGGCGATGTTCCCCACTCATATTCGTTTTAGCGCCCTGGCCAGTGCCTTTAATATTTCGGTGCTGATTGCCGGTCTGACGCCGACCCTGGCGGCCTGGCTGGTGGAAACCTCGCAGAACCTGATGATGCCGGCTTACTATCTGATGGTGATTGCGGTTATCGGGCTGATGACCGGTCTGACGATGAAAGAGACGGCAAACCGTCCGCTGAAAGGGGCGACACCTGCGGCATCGGATATCCAGGAAGCGAAAGATATCCTGCGAGAACATCACGATAATATTGAGCATAAAATCGAAGATCTCGATCAGGAGATCGCCGATTTGCAGGAAAAACGCTCTCGCCTGGTGCAGCAGCACCCGCGTATTAACGAGTAATCCGTACCTGCTTTAAACGCTGCCGCCGCGGGCTTCCCCGGCGGCATTTTTTATGTTCGTTTATGCGCGTATGGACGATTTGATTACCCGCCACGGCGACTGGCTGCCGGAGTGGAGTGGGGCATCGTGAGTCGGTTCGGTATGAGACAGGGGGCGGATTTCTGCCGGGCCGCGGCCAGTGTTTTGCCCGGCCGACCGATTCTACACTATCAAAAGATGGCTCGTCTGTTGTCGACTCGTGCAGGCGGGCCATTTAAGAAGAGCTTACTTTGCTACAAGCTTAACTGTGCGCCAGAAAGCGTGCCAGCTGTTGCTGCAGCAGCCGGTTTTCGCGGGTCAACCGCGCATTCTCATCCAGCAGCGTTAACGCCACCGCGATACCCGGCCAGTCCAGCTCCAGCTCCCGACGCAGGCGCATCGCGCGGTGGACTATCATCACCGCGCTGTCATCGAACAACCAGACCTCCGTCTGCGGCTGGCGCGGTTCAATCACGCCCAGGCCGACGATCTCCCGCAGATCTTCTTCGGAAACACCGGTATGCAGACAAAACTCGGTCATCGTAAACGTCACGACCATTTTAGCCATTATGCTTTCCCCCATGTTTGACGTGGCTCGAATCCGGCTTCTGCCTCGGCCAGCTGTTGCCAGAGCGCACGGGTTTTTTCGTTCGGTTTGGGCGGCATGACGATTTTAATCACGGCATATAAATCGCCGGTGGCCGTTTTGCTCGCCAGCCCTTTCCCCTTAATCCGTAAACGCTGTCCCGCCTGGCTACCCGGCGGGATAGTCAGCAGAATGCTCTCTTTGAGCGTCGGGATGATCACTTTGGCACCAAGCGCCGCTTCCCAGGGGGCGAGCGGCAGAACGATTTCCAGGTTATGGCCCACAATATCGAACAGCGGGTGCGGGGCGATGTGAATGACCAGCCACAGGTCGCCATTCGGTCCACCGTTTTCTCCCGGTGTTCCTTGACCTTTCAGGCGGATACGCTGCCCATCGCTGACGCCTGCGGGGATTTTCACATTCAGGGTCTTCGGCGTTTCGCTTTCGATCATACCAAAGACGTTATAGACCGGCAGTTTGTAGCTGATGGTGCGCGTCTGCTCGGCCAGTGTCTCTTCAAGGAACACTGCGACTTCAATTTCTAAATCATGGCCGCGGGCGACATGCTGGCGGCGGGACTGGTGCGCCTGCTGACCAAACATCGACGAGAAGATGTCGTCAAAATCCTGCTGGCTGTAGTTTTGTTCGCGTGAGTGCTGTTGACGGTCAAATTGCGGGTCGTTGCGGTGCTGCCAGAGCTGGTCATATTCGGCGCGGCGCTGTTCATCTTTCAGGACTTCCCAGGCTTCGGCGAGATCTTTAAATTGTGCTTCGGCATCGCTTTCTTTGCTGACGTCGGGGTGATATTTACGCGCCAGTCGGCGGTAGGCGGTCTTAATCGTTTTTAGATCGTCTGTTGGCTTAACCCCTAGAATGGCATAATAATCCTTTAATTCCATGGTGTTATCTCATTTGGCTTGGTGCGGTGGTCACGACTTTCAATCATAAGCTTAGGGCAAATGAGGGCGGGTGTGGAAGGAATCTGGCGGAAACTTGACGCCGTCGGGATTGACGGCGTCTGCCAGCAGCTTACCTGGCCGGGCGCACCCGGCGGCTGCGGCGAAGTCCTTCCAGTAGCACCAGCGCTGCGCCGAGCGTGCCGGCGATAAGCGGTAGTGCATCGGGTGCCTGCGGAAACAGGCGTACGATGGTGGGGTCCGTCACCCACATTGAGCCGGCTATCCAGCCGATCAGGGCGCCTCCCAGCAGGATAACGACCGGGAAGCGGTTAAGGATCGCCAGCACCAGTTTACTGCCGGCCACGATGATTGGGATGCTGATCAAGACCCCCAGCGCGACCAGCAGCAGGTGGCCTTTGCCGGCGGCGGCGACCGCCAGCACGTTATCCATCGACATAATAACATCGGCCACCGTGATGGTGACCGCAGTCCGCCACAGGCTGCCTGAGCTGCCAATCTCTTCATCTTCATCCTGATGGGCAACCAGCTTGATACCGATCCATAGCAGCAGGAGCGCCCCGACAATTTTCAGCCACGGCAGAGAGAGCAGGTAGACGGCGATGGCCAGCAACAGAACGCGGGCCAGGATGGCGCCGAAGGTGCCAATAAGAATCGCTTTTGTACGTTGTTCGGGCGGCAGCTTGCGGCATGCCATGGCGATCACCACCGCGTTGTCGCCGCCCAGCAGCAGGTCGATTGCGATGATTTGTAGAAAAATAACAACAACATCCCATTGATTGAATAGTTCGTTCATGCCTGACTCATTCATTTAAAAAAGGTTCCCTCAAGGGAAAACCGGAGCAAGCGTACCCCTGTTCTGGCACCTTGACCACCGCCTGGAAAAAGATCGCGGGGGCTCAGGCGTGATATTGAAAAATAAAGTTACGAATCAATGCATCGTGACGAGATGATTCACCGGAAAAGGATGATACTTTGTTTTGTCAGACTCACCTGCCGCTTACTCATCGAAAGGATTATCCTCATGGCTGGTACGAAAAAAATATTGATTGGCGCTGTGCTGGGCACCACGCTACTTCCGGCTTTGGCCATTGCCGCGCAGACGCCCGCAGCAACTTTTACCCCGGAGCAGGAAGCCCGCATTGGCAAAATTGCCGCCGATTATTTAGTCGCTCATCCTGAGGTGCTGCTACAGGCGAGCCAGAAACTTCAGCAGATTCAGCAAGAACAGCAGGCGAGCGCGGCAACTCAGGCCGTGATTAAAAATCAGGCTGCGCTGACCCAGGATAAAAATACCCCGACCTACGGACCGGCGGATGGTAAGGTGACCGTGATCGAATTCTTTGATTATCAGTGTATTTACTGTAGCCGCCTGGCGCCGGTGATGGAGCAGGTGATTAAAGAAAATCCGCAGACCCGGTTTGCGTTTAAAGAGTGGCCCATTTTCGGCAGTCGCTGGGAGACTTCGCTGACGGCGGCGAAGACTGGCCTGCAAATTTACCAGCAGAAAGGCGCGGAAGCTTATCTGACTTATCATAACGGGATTTATGCCACCGGTCATAACGAAGGGAAGCTGACGGCAGCGGATGTGCAGCAGCAGGCGAAGAAAGTGAATTTCGACGCGAAGAAAGCACCGGATGTTGAGGCGGTCCTCGAGAGCACCAACCAACTGGCGCAGGAGATTGGCTTAAGCGGAACGCCGGGGGTGATCGTGATGCCGACCACCGGCGCGACCGAAGCCACGATCACCGTCTTCCCGGGACTGGCTGATAAAGATTCGCTGGATGCGGCGATTAAGAAGGCCGGCGGCTGATAATCGAGCGTCCGCCTGGCGGCGGGCGCTTCTTGTTAGCGTTGGCAGCAGCGCGGCCATGACGCCTGGCATCTCGCGCCCCTGGATCAGCACGCACTCAATACAGGCGTTGGCGATCGCCGAAGCCAGCTTCTCCGCATTGGGTTCAGTGTTGCGCAGTATTTCATCCATTCGCGCCGTCTGGCGCTGGTTCTGGTCTTTCCCGTTTACTGGTGGTCGATGCCTGGTCTGCTAAAAGGCTGGATCGATCGGGTGTTTTCCAGCGGTTGGGTCTATGGGGAGACCGCCGATGGCAAGGTGCTGAAGAAGCTGGGTCGCCTGCGGGTACATCTGGTTGCGTTAGGCGCAGCGAGCCAGAAAACGTATGATAAGCATGGTTTAGCGATGCTTTTAATGCGCAAATTGTCCACGGGATTTTTGATTATTGCGGGGCTGCGGTAGCCAGTTCAAACCTGCTGCTGTCGCCTGAGCTGGAAACTGCGGAAGCCCATCTGGAGGCCGGGCGCCAGCTTGGCAGGGCGATGGCTGGCTGATGCGCATGTCGCGAGCTAATTGCGATGCGCAGTTTCAAACGAAATGCTTCTGGCGACATTTTTGGTGTTAGCGAGACGTGCCGTATTGTATAATCATTCAATTCCCCCTTTGGAAAACAATGATAAATAAATTACAGCGTTTCGAAAGTCTTGGCGATAATTGTGAGTTTGCTTTCTTTCTAAGAGAGTCAGGTTATGATGAAGGAAGCTTGTTTCGCTGGACATTAATAAAAAACTATCATGCTCTTCTAAAGTTAATAGAATCTGATTTTGCAGATTTTTATATTTATGAAAACTTGACACCTTCCTGGCAGGATATGGTGCTTGACCAAAAACATGACCTTTGTTTTCATACTGAAATGTATAGTGACAATATAAATGATTGCTGGTCCTGGCGTTATTCTGAGCAGGAAAATAATCTTATTTATAAAAAAGAAATGGATAAGATTAAATATTTAACTGACAAGTTCAGAAAAAGCCTTGCTGATGAAAATAAAATTTTTGTCGTAAAAAGTAATGGCAATAATCTTGATGATATTGCATTGGCACTATCAAAGGAATTTAAGAAACATGGTAACAGTAAAATACTGTATGTGAAAAGTGATGCGGATAGTTCAAAGGTCGGTGAAATCACTAAAGTCACTGATAACTTTTTTACTGCGGTAATCGATAGATTTGCAGACTATAGTCGTGCGAATGAGTACTCGCGTGAAGGCTGGCAGGCAATAATTAATAATGCTGTAGCAGTTATGTGATTTTCAGGCAGCGTATTATTATACGCTGCCTTTTTCAACTTGTCTTAATAAAGCATGTTTTTGGATAATGATTCAAAAGTGAATAATTATAAACAGCTTCATTTTTGTAGTATGAGTTAGGATAGAAGTTTACTTCTTTACCAAGCAGAGATGCTAAAATTGCCACATGCAGTCTGTCGGTGTTGACAATTTTATACTCTTCAAGAAAATTTATCATGCAACGGGTAGAGTTGCGCGCCAGAAATTCATTATCCCAATAGTCGCCGTTCCAGGTGAGCGAAATATCATGGTTGTTTTCTTTATAGTCTCCAGTTAGCGATTCGGAGTCCGTTCTGAAGCAATTGGCCTGTTTTTTATAGACAGGTTTAAGTGACAGGTATTTACTAAGATCGAGATAAAATGCCATATCATCAGTAATGAATACGTTCTTGTTTGTTTCGTAGTTGAGAGATTTAATATAATCGAAAGTGATATTTTCTCGGCAAAAAACAACTAGCTTATCAATGTTGCTGGTGAATAAATCGCTATACCCTCTGATTGTCGACGGCATGATTATTACTTTATGAAATTTTTTAATATTATTGTGGATAAAGTCACGACCTTCAGAATACAATCCTTCTATCAAGTTTCCTCCGCCGCCAAAAATTAAAATATCAGTATCAGAGTTGTAGTGCTCGTCATCTCTGTAAGGGACATAGGTAAGAGCATTTCGTTCGAAAAAGTCATACGTCGCAGATGCAATCACGCCATCACCAGCATTACCAGGGTTTGCCTTATAGACAAATCGATGAGATGGATGATAGGATTTTAGAAATAAATCAAATTTTAACTCTGCATTGGCCATTTTTTATCCTGTTTAACAGAAGCTACCGATTGCTATCTTATACTACTTCAACTCACTCATTATTATAGAAAAGTCTAGGTTACTAAGGAAAGATTACAATGAAGAAAGTTCTTATAATGACGCCGGACATTGAGGGGCCTGTCCGTAACGGCGGCATTGGTACTGCTTTCACTGCCCTTGCCACTACTTTGGCAAAAAAGGGGTATGATGTCGATGTATTGTATACATGTGGTGACTATTCGGAATCATCTGTATCAAAATTTAGCGACTGGTCACGTATTTATAGTACCTTTGGTATCAATCTGCTAAGCACCGGGCTGGTAAAAGAGATTAATATTGATGCGCCTTATTTTAGAAGGAAAAGCTATTCAATTTTGCTGTGGTTGAAAGAAAATAATATCTATGACACTGTTATTTCTTGTGAATGGCAGGCAGATCTTTATTACACTTTATTAAGTAAAAAGAATGGTACTGATTTTGAAAACACGAAGTTCATTGTAAATACTCACAGCTCAACGTTATGGGCTGATGAAGGTAATTACCAGCTCCCATATGATCAGAATCATCTTGAACTCTATTATATGGAGAAAATGGTGGTTGAGATGGCGGATGAAGTTGTTAGTCCGTCTCAGTATTTAATTGACTGGATGTTGAGTAAGCACTGGAATGTACCTGAAGAACACCATGTCATTTTAAATTGTGAGCCATTTCAAGGGTTTGAAACAAGAAGCGATGTTATAGTTAAAACAAATGAAAAAACAGCTTCTGGCGTTGAGCTTGTATTTTTCGGCCGGCTTGAAACCCGTAAAGGGCTTGATATATTCCTCCGCGCATTAAGAAAACTATCTGACGAAGATAAAGAGACCGTCTCTGGTGTAACCTTCCTCGGAAAAAATGTCACTATGGGGAAAACTGATTCATTTACCTATATTATGAATCAGACTAAAAATTTGGGACTCGCAGTTAATATCATCAGCGATTATGATCGTACCAATGCCAACGAATATATAAAAAGAAAAAATGTATTAGTCATCATCCCATCGCTTGTAGAAAACTCACCCTATACCGTTTATGAATGCTTGATTAATAACGTTAATTTCCTCGCCTCAAACGTTGGCGGAATTCCAGAGCTTATTCCGCAGGAACATCATGCGGAGGTTCTGTTTACTCCTACACCTGTCGATTTATACGGTAAAATTCACTATCGGTTAAAAAATATAAATATCAAACCAGGGCTTGTTGAATCACAAGAAAATATTAAAGAAGACTGGTTTGCCGCAGTTGAACGAAAAAACAACTGCGTATTCAAGAAAATCGATGAAGCTAACAGTCCATTAGTTAGCGTGTGTATCACTCACTTCGAACGTCACCATTTGCTCCAGCAAGCACTCGCCTCAATAAAATCTCAGACGTACCAAAATATTGAGGTTATCCTGGTCGATGATGGAAGTACGACAGAAGAGTCTCATCGTTATTTGAATCTCATCGAGAATGACTTTAACTCACGAGGCTGGAAAATCGTCCGTAGTTCTAATAACTATCTGGGCGCTGCAAGGAATTTGGCTGCGCGGCACGCCTCCGGCGAATATCTGATGTTTATGGATGATGATAATGTCGCTAAGCCTTTTGAGGTGGAAACGTTTGTTACGGCAGCATTAAACTCCCGGGCCGATGTGTTAACCACACCAAGCGATCTTATTTTTGGTGAGGAGTTCCCTTCTCCGTTCCGTAAAATGACGCACTGCTGGCTTCCGTTAGGACCTGATTTAAATATCGCCAGCTTTAGTAACTGCTTTGGCGATGCTAATGCGCTGATCAGAAAAGAAGTTTTCGAAAAAGTGGGCGGATTTACTGAGGATTACGGTTTAGGTCATGAAGACTGGGAGTTTTTTGCCAAAGTATCTTTACAGGGATATAAATTGCAAGTCGTCCCGGAACCTCTATTTTGGTATAGAGTTGCAAACTCCGGCATGTTGTTAAGTGGAAATAAGAGTAAAAACAACTATCGTAGTTTCCGTCCATTTATGGATGAGAATGTTAAATATAACTATGCAATGGGGTTGATGCCTTCCTACCTCGAAAAGATTCATGAGCTTGAGAGCGAAGTGAGTCGGTTGCGCAGCATTAATGGCAGTCATTCAGTCAGTAATGAGTTACAACTTTTAAATAATAAGGTTGATGGTCTTATTTCTCAGCAGAGAGATGGTTGGGCCCATGACCGCTTTAATGCTCTGTATGAAGCAATTCATGTCCAGGGCGCAAGACGAGGCACCAGTCTGGTTCGCCGGGTGGCCCGGAAAGTGAAGTCAATGTTAAAATAAAATAATTCGCGGGGCCTGAAAGGGCTCCGCGAAAATAATGTTAACTTTCAGTGAATTTTAATTATTCAGGAGCAATAAATTCACCTCCTGATATCAGAATGTTTTTTATCCCGCTATTTATGTTGGATTGCCAACAAACAGAATATTTATTCTGGCGTTGAAACGCTGCTTTCAGACTGTGCTACCCGTCATCAGTGAGAGTGGGACCTCAGAGAGTAAGGTTTAACCTCTAAAATGAAAGCTATCGCTACGGTTACGAACTCTATCAGGTGTCGCTTATCATATGCCGCAGTCGCGGGTTTCTAAGCGGGACCTGCGGCTATAACGGGGGCTAAGCGGGAACTGGCGATAAGAGGGCGCTCTGACGCTACGGGCAGTGTGAAGGGAGGCAGTCTGAGATGATAACGTGTTGATTGCCGGCAATGGCGAGATAGCGCAACTTTGTACGCCGTGCAAAAAGTGGGAGAAGTCTGTGGAAGAGTTCTGTATCGTGCGCTGGCCCCGAAGGGGTAAGCGGCTTTCCGCGAATAATCGAACGAAGTTCGATGGAGAGTCCGTATTGTAGAAAGCAAAAAACCAGCCCGTAGGCTGGTTTCTTTAAATAGTGGTGCCCGGACTCGGACTAACGCCGCAGGCGTTGAACAGCGCGCTTGTCGCGCTGGCCCCGAAGGGGTGAGCGGCTTTCCGCGAATAATCGAACGAAGTTCGATGGAGAGTCCGTATTATAGAAAGCAAAAAACCAGCCCATAGGCTGGTTTCTTTAAATAATGGTGCCCGGACTCGGAATCGAACCAAGGACACGGGGATTTTCAATCCCCTGCTCTACCGACTGAGCTATCCGGGCAACGGGGCGCATTAAACCGTAATCCATCTTGCGCGTCAACCAAATTTCTTGATTTACTTGCTGATTGCTTAACTTTGCGGCAGTTTTGTCGCGAAAGGGGTATTTTGCTGGTTCATCACATCATCCCGTTATCACCTTCGCGAGTTTTCCAGCCACTGACGGCAGAGATAACGTGGCGCAATCCGGAGATGGAGTAGCCGCCGATGAGGTTTTCGTCTTCCCGCGGCGAGCTGATCATAATTTCCGCATCAACGCCATGGTGATAGGCGCCATGATGGCTGATGACGGTGCCAATAAAGCATTTACCACCGAGCCAGACGGGTATATAGGCCACCGTTTCATAGACGTAGTAAGAGGCGACGCCGCTGTAGTAGTTATCCGCTTCATCTGATGACGTTCCGGGGGGGATAGGGCAGATGGGCCCCTCTTCCGCGTGACCTTTTTTATCTTTCAGCAGGTTGCTTTGCATCAGTTCCAACGATTTGAGTAAATCGTCCCGATCCTCTGCCGTAAGCGCCGGCGTCAGCGGCTGGTCTTTTTCCGGAGAACTGAGCGTTTCCAGCTTATAGCGATAGCGAATCGTCACAGCAGGACTTCTGTCTGTCGGACTGAAGGGGCGCAGCAAATAAAGGTTGTCTTCGCCGAACTGACCATTATACCACAGCGCATACACCTGGCCGTTGATTCTGACCCACTGGTTCCACTGATTGGCACCACGTCCGTTGAGGGAAAACAGAGCCCCAGGAACGCCAGCGTCGAAATCATCGTCGTCATCGGTATCGCTATGATCGACGGTATCAAACGTGTTATCTCCCCGCCTCAGCACGCCGGTGTAGCTGAAGAGTCCGGTCCCACCGATATAGCTGTCGATGATTAAATCGCGCTTACCGTCGTTATCAAGATCGACTAGCGTGAAGCTGACTTTGCCGTTTTCCGAGTCAGCGCTGATATCGGAATGAAGAAAAGCCTGCCACTCATCATCGCTGATATCGACCGCGGGTTTGTTGGTCGTTACCAGAGAGTCGTCCGCGTAGGTCAGCGTAAAGTTCGTTACATGTCCGGTGAGAGGGAACTGTTCGGCAACCTTTTTCAACGCCAGCTCCGGGTCGCTCTTTTGCTCTTTCAGCACGGCGTTATACAGCTCCTTGAGCGCCAGATTATCGGCGTCCTTCTGTTGTTTTGGACGCACCTGACTGACGAACGTGGGCAGCATCCAGGTACCGCCAGGCGTGATTTCGCGACACATGCCGGTCGAATATTTCAGACTCTGCACGAACGTTCTGCCGTCCCAGACCCGCTCCTCGCCGTTGACGCAGTCGGCGATGCCACGCCCTTTATTGAAAAAGGTGATTGTGCCATCGGCATAGCTGGAGGCATCGGTGGTGATGAGCTGTGGTTTGGCGAGAGGGGTATTCTCCACCACCCACATGGCGTACCCGTCGTTATAGGCGGCACGCCAGCACAGGGCCTCGATTAGCGAATGGGTTTTATCGAGAGAGGTTGTGGTTATCTGCCGTTCCTGAGGCGGAATATCTTTATTTTGCCAGTCATCACAACGGCTGTTCAGCAATGGGATCAGCTCTGGCAACAGTTTCTGCCGTTGCTTTGCCGTCAGCGGTTCGCTCTGGGCGTTGTGGATCGTCGGGGCGGCGATAATTTCCGGTGCCGGAACGGCGCTGAGGGTGTTGTCATCGTCGGCATTGCCTTTTTGCACCAGCGCATCTGCGGTGCCCAGGCGCTGCTGAAACTCATCAATCTTCAGAAACACCGCGCTGCTGCCCGCGCTGGAGAGCGGTTTACGCTGACCGTTAAGGGCAATCTCGATGTTATTGTCATGCTCCAGTGCCTGAATCAGGGCGTCTGTTTGGCTGCTATCGAAGCGGAAATGGCTGTCGTCTTTGGCCTCAAGCGTACCGAGATCCTGGTTGTCGATCAGCAAGTTAACCGTGGCGTCCTGAGGAATATCACGATCGGTCTGGGCAAAGGTCATCTGAGCGCTCACGCGCTGCCCGGCACCTGCGTTACGGGTCAACAGGACGCTGATTTCTCCCATGTTGACGCCATAACCTGCGGCCCGGCAGGTGCCGGTGTTATCGCAGGCGACTTCCCAGTCTTTATGCGCGAAAGAAAAACCTTGAACAGGTGCGGCCAGGAGCGATGCAGGACATAACCCCATGATGGCAGCCCATAGGAGAGGACGCATATAAATCCCTGTAGACATATCGATGTAGGGGGGAATTATACCCTTCGTACTTGAAGTTGCATCTCTGTTGACAACCCGTGCGGTTGCCGATGACCTACTTGCCTGGTGATATGGGACGCGACTGCCCTGACGCGCCCTCTTCTGGAGAGATGTATGCGGCTTATCGCGGGTAAAAGCGCAATCAGGTTAATGCGCCACCTGCGCGACATTGGGCAAAGCGCAGAATATCTTCCGCCAGACGCTGGGCGGTATCGACATCGGTCTGGCTGCGTTTTATCAGCAGACGGCTCAGGCAGCCTTCGATAATCAGCTCCATCTGTTTGGCCACCATCGCCGGGTCGTCCACTTCCAGCTGCGTCAGTAACTCGTGGGTGTAGGCCAGCGAAGCCTGCTTTTGCAGTTCTGCCAACTGATGAATAGGGTGCTGGGCATCCGGATAAAAGGTGCAGGCGGCGATAAACAGGCAGCCGGGATAGCGATGGTTGCTCACGCATTGGGTTAATGCGCCGTAGCGCGCCAGCAGCTTTTGCTCCGGTGTGAGCGTGTCATCGAGCAGCAGCTGACGGCGCCAGGCATCAATCTGATGACTGAGGTAACGTAGCGCATCGTACAGCAGCGCTTCACGATCGGGCCAGAAACGTTTGAGGTCAGCGAGCGGGTAAGAGACGCGTTCGGCGACCATTTCCAGCGTGGTGTTGGCAATACCTTCAATTTCGAGAACTTGTATGGCTTCACCCAGGACATCTTCACGTTGCACGGTCTTCTCCTCCATTTTTCCTCCTAAAGTGTCGTTCACGGTTGCCAATCGTGCAAATGGGCGCTGAATGCCGCCGCATCCATAAACCCGGTGACACGCTGCGCAGGTTGTTCTTCACCCTGCGTACTAAAGAACAGAATGGTCGGCAAGCCGAGCACCTTCAGGTGTTTCAGCAAAGCCACATCCTCGGCGCTGTTCTTCGTCACATCTATCTGCAACAGAACGGTCTCTTTCAGGGCCTGTTGTACTTCGGTCGTGCTAAAGGTGTATTTTTCGAACTCTTTGCAGGCGACACACCAGTCGGCGTACAGGTCGAGCATAACCGGTTTACCCTTGGCCTGTGCCAGCACCTGGCCGAGTTCCGCGACGTTACTGATGCGCGTAAAAGCCAGCGGTGACTGCTGCCTGGCTACTGGCTCACCAAAAGCCCAGTCCTGCAACGGACGCGCGCTGACCAGCGCCGCACCGAACAGAATGATTTGCACGATACGCAGCCAGGGACGGGAGGTACTGAGTGCGGTAATAAAAGCCCAGCTAAAGAAGGCGATGCCCAGCAGTGACCACAGGCGCAGGCCCCAGGGTTCACCGACGATACGCTCCAGCAAAAAGACCGGAAGCGCCAGGATCACAAAACCGAACGCAGTCTTCACGTGGCTCATCCACGGGCCGCTCTTTGGCAGCAGACGGTTGCCAAATACGGTGACCAGGATCAGCGGCAGCCCCATGCCCAGCGCATACAAATACAGTGTGCCGCCGCCGAGCCACAGGTTGCCGCTCTGGGCAATATACAGCAGGATGGCGCTCAGCGGCGCGGTGGTGCATGGCGAACAGATCAGTCCGGCAATGGCTCCCATCACAAAAACGCCGCCGGGTGAACCACCTTGCCGTTTGTTGCTCATCAGCGTCAGGCGGGTTTGCAGCGCTGAGGGCAGTTGCAGCGTGAACAGACCAAACATCGACAACGCCAGCAGGATAAAGACCGCTGACAAGCCAATCAGTACATATGGATGCTGCAACGCCGCCTGAAACTGCAAACCGGCGGCGACCACCACCAGCCCCAGCGCGGTATAGGTGAGTGCCATCCCCTGTACGTAGATAAACGCCAGCAGCAGCGCCCGTCCGCTAGAGAGCCGTTGCTTGCCGCCGAGGACAATGCCCGAGATCAGTGGATACATCGGCAGCACGCACGGTGTGAAGGCGATGCCGATACCTATCAGCAGCGCCCATAGCGCAGAGAAGGGCAGGCTGGCTGGCGCATTATCGCCTGCGTCGTTCTGCTCCTGCCTGGGAGACAGTGGGGCAGGCGGCTCGCTTTTCGTTGCCAGCTCAGGACGCTTTTCAACCGGCAGCGGTGGATTAAATTTGGGTTGTCCGGATGAGGGGAGCGCCGCAAGGACGGGGACCGATTCGCTGCCGGATACGGCCAGTATCGTGCGAAGCGGCACCACTTTAGTCTCTGGCGGATAGCAGAAACCTGCGTCGGCGCAACCCTGATATGTCACGGTGAGGGTGGCGCCTTTTTCCGACTGGTTTACCGTGACCGGGACGTTCAGCCGCTGACGGTAAATCTCGCTTTTGCCGTAAAACTCATCCTCATGCCACGTGCCGGGCGGCAGCGCTGGCTCGGCAAGCGTAGCATTCGCCGGTGTCAGTTTGATCTGCTGGCGATAGAGATAGTAACCCTCTTTGATTTGCCAGGTCAGGTTAACGTCCCGCTGGCCCTGCTGAAAATCAAAGGCAAAAGCCTGATCTGCGGGAACAAAGTCAGAGCGCCCGGGAGCGTCAAATAAGCCGGCGAAAGCGGATGTGCTGCAGAGCAGCAGAATCAGCGTAATGATGCGTTGAGCCATGAGAGGTAATCAGTGTCTCCGTGAGTGACGGGTAAAACCAGTAATTCAGGGGTTTGATACGGGTGATGGGACTTCAGGCACTCCAGTAACGCCTGCTGGTGGGCCAGGTCGGTTTTGAGCAGCATCTGTACTTCATACTCCTGCTCCAGCTTGCCTTCCCAGTAGTAGAGAGATGTTGCGCCTGGCAGGAGTGTGGCACAGGCGGCGAGCTTTTCAGCCAGCGCTTTGGCCGCCAGATCCTGGGCAGTGGCTTCATCCGGCGCGGTACAGAGAACAACAACAGCATCAGGCGTAGTCATCGTGAACCTCGTATCAGCGAAAAGAGGCACTATAGCACGCACGGTGGAGGGAATAATGAAACGGGCCAGAAACTGGCCCGAATTTAAGCAGATTTACAGCATGATGCCGCCGATAATGAAACCCAGAATGACGCACAGGGTGATGGCAATCACCCCTGGGATCAGGAACGCATGGTTAAAGACATACTTGCCAATGCGCGTTGACCCGGTGTCGTCCATTTCGACCGCGGCCAGCAGTGTCGGGTAGGTCGGTAGCACGAACAGCGCGGAGACGGCAGCAAACGAGGCGATGGCGGTCAGCGGGGTGACGCCAAGCAGCAGCGCGGCCGGCATCAGGGCTTTGGTGGTTGCGGCCTGGGAATAGAGCAGGGTCGCGGCGAAGAACAGCACCACCGCCAGCAGCCACGGATAGTTCTGCAGCAGGTCGCCGGCTACACTCTGGATGTCGGTGATATGCGCTTTGACAAAGGTATCGCCCAGCCATGCGACGCCCAGGACGCAGACGCAGGCGCTCATCCCGGATTTAAAGGTGCTGGCGTTGAGCACTTCGCCGGTGTCGATTTTACAGGTGACACAAATCAGCGTGGCGATAGTCAGCATGAACACCACGATCGCTTCGTTGCGCGGCAGCACCGGGTTCTGAATCAGCCCGACGGTATCGCTGATGGCGGTGGCGTAAAACATGACCGCCACGATGCCGATCAGAAACAGCAGCACGGAACGTTTTGCATGCGGCTTCAGCTCGAAAATCTGGCTTCCGCGCAGCCTCACTTCACCTTTTGCCAGACGCTCCTGATAAATCGGATCGTCTTTCAGTTCGCAGCCGAGGAAGTTACACACCACCGCCGTGATCATTACCGCAATCAGCGTCACTGGAATACAGATGGCCAGCAGTGTCAGATAGCTCACGCCCAGGGGTTCGAGGATCCCGGCAAAAAAGACCACCGCAGCGGAAATCGGCGAGGCGGTAATGGCAATCTGCGAGGCGACGACGGCGATAGAGAGCGGACGGGACGGGCGAATGCCCTGTTCCTTCGCGACCTCGGTAATCACCGGCAGGGTAGAGAACGCGGTATGGCCGGTTCCCGCGAGAACGGTCATAAACCAGGTGACCAGCGGAGCAAGGAAGGTAATGTATTTTGGATGGCGTCTGAGCATACGCTCGGCAAGACTGACCAGATAATCCATACCTCCGGCCACCTGCATAGCGGCAATAGCGGCAATAACCGCCATGATGATTTCGATGACGTCGAAGGGGATCGCGCCTGGCTTGATTTGAAAGAGAAGCGTCAGGACGAGGACGCCCAGACCACCGGCAAAGCCGATGCCGATACCGCCGAGCCTGGCCCCAAGGTAAATCGCCAGCAGGACAATCACGAGTTCTGCACCAAACATATACGCCTTCCTTGTTTTTTTAACCAGTTGATATTGAATTGTTGTGATTTAGTAAACCTACAAAAGCAAAAAAGGCATGTCATTGCTGACATGCCTCTGGGTAGTTTAACCTGATAACTTACTGTTCGCTTTCATCGGTATAACGCTTCGCTTTATAGGCCGGATGCATCAGGTTGTGCGGTGAGAAAATATCGTCCAGCTCCGATTCGGTCAGTAATCCACGCTCCAGGACCACTTCCCTTACGCTCTTGCCGGTTTCGGCGCAAATTTTGCCGACAATATCGCCATTGTGGTGGCCGATAAACGGGTTGAGGTAGGTGACGATACCGATGGAGTTATACACATAGCCTTCGCACACCGCTTTGTTGGCGGTGATGCCGTTAACGCATTTTTCCAGCAGGTTGTAGCAGGCGTTGGTCAGAATGTGGATGGATTCAAACATCGCCTGGCCGATCACTGGCTCCATCACGTTAAGCTGCAACTGACCGGCTTCCGACGCCATGGTTACCGTGGTGTCGTTGCCAATCACTTTGAAGCAGACCTGGTTGACCACTTCCGGTACGACCGGGTTAACTTTTGCTGGCATGATCGATGAACCCGCCTGCAACTCCGGCAGGTTGATTTCGTTCAGGCCGGCGCGTGGGCCGGAAGAGAGCAGGCGCAGATCGTTACAGATTTTGGACAGTTTCACCGCCAGACGCTTCAGTGAGCTATGTACCATCACGTAGGCGCCGCAGTCGGAGGTGGCTTCAATCAGATCTTCCGCCGGAATCACCGGCAGGCCACTGACTTCCGCCAGTTTTTGTACCGCCAGTTGCTGGTAGCCATCCGGCGTATTCAGGCGCGTACCGATGGCGGTGGCGCCGAGGTTAACTTCGAGCAGCAGCTCTCCGGTGCGCAGAATGCTTTTGATTTCTTCATTCAGCAGAACATTAAAAGCGTGGAACTCCTGGCCGAGGGTCATCGGCACCGCGTCCTGCAACTGGGTACGACCCATTTTCAGGATATCCTGGAATTCGGCGGCTTTATTCTGGAAGCCGTCCCCCAGTTGGTTGATGGCGTCAGTTAATTTCAGCAGGGACGCATAAACCGCGATACGGAAGCCGGTCGGATAGGCATCGTTGGTGGACTGGCATTTGTTAACGTGGTCGTTCGGGTTCAGATACTGGTATTCACCTTTCTGATGGCCCATCAGCTCAAGACCTATGTTGGCCAGCACTTCGTTGGTGTTCATGTTGACCGAAGTCCCTGCGCCGCCCTGGAACACATCAACCGGGAACTGGTCCATGCATTTACCGTTATTCAGAACTTCATCACATGCGGCAATAATGGTATTCGCGACGCTTTTAGGAATGGTTTGCAGTTCCTTGTTGGCCATCGCGGCGGCCTTTTTGACCATCACCATGCCACGCACAAACTCAGGGATATCGCTGATTTTGCTATTGCTGATGTAGAAGTTTTCAATCGCTCTCAGAGTATGAACACCATAGTAGGCGTCAGCTGGAACTTCCCTGGTACCCAACAGATCTTCTTCGATACGAATGTTGTTTAACATGTGAACCTTCTTTTTCAAGCTGCCAATGAATTCACCAAATACGCAGAATTTATGGGATTTTACGCATTTTCTTGCCGAAGATTATTTCCTTAATCGGCCCGGTGCCCACGATCATATGCTGATGATAGCGAATGTCAGCAACCTTGATCACTTATTATGTCGAGAAGAGTATAAGAATTACTAATCTGTGAAATGAGTCACCGCTTTGCCGTTCTTGAAAAAATAAGCGTTTCTGCCGATTGAAATGTGCCGTTTTAGCCCAATATTGATGTGATGCGAAAAGCACACCGATGACTGCGGGGGCCGATAGTGAACCCCGCGAATGAAGGAGACGCCAGTGCGTTGGATTCCGTTTATTGCCATTTTTTTATACGTTTACATTGAGATATCGATCTTTATCCAGGTGGCCCATGTGCTCGGCGTTCTGTTGACGCTGATTCTGGTGATCTTTAGCTCGGTGGTCGGTATGTCGCTGGTGCGCAACCAGGGCTTTAAAAACTTTATGCTGATGCAGCAGAAAATGGCGGCTGGTGAAAGCCCGGCTGCAGAAATGATTAAAAGCGTATCGCTGATTATCGCCGGTTTGCTGCTATTGCTGCCGGGGTTCTTTACCGATTTCCTCGGCCTGCTGCTCTTGTTGCCGCCGGTGCAAAAGCACCTGACCTTGAAGCTGATGCCGCACTTGCGCTTTAGCCGGATGCCTGGCGGTGGTTTTAGCGCGGGAACCGGAGGCGGTGAGACCTTTGACGGGGAGTACCAGCGCAAAGAGGAAGATCGCGACCGTCTGGATCATAAAGATGACCGCTAAGCCATCAGGCCCGGCATGGCCGGGCTGACACGGTGATAATGATGATGAGCCGGAGAGGCGTTGAGCTATCCGGCTTTTTTCTTGGGATGTTTCATTGATGATGATGGTGGGGAAGCACCGCCGTACGACGCTTTGGCAGCCACAGCCACAGTACAGCCATAACCAGCAGGGCGTACAGGCTTTTCCAGCCGATCATCGCCAGTAACAGCAGACAGAGCAGGCTACCGATGAGCGCCAGAACCCGATAGCGTCCCCGCAGTAACCGGCAGCCCGCCAGCATGCACAGCAGATAAATCATAATGAAGATGCCGTTGGCATAGACGATCAGCGCATCAAGGTTGATATCCAGCCAGTAGATGCCTAGCGTGCTGATGGCACAGCAACCCAGTACCACGTTGAGCGCATTGCGTGGAATTTGCTGCGGCGAAAGGCGGGCGAGGTAGCTTTCTGGTTTGTACTGCGCCTGCGACCAGACCAGACGGGCAAAGCTCTGGATATAGATATTGAGGCTGGCGAAGCAGGCGAGATAGCCAATGACGCAGGCGATCCACAGCGCCTGCACGCCAAACAGGCGCACCACGATATTGGGCAGCGATGCGGCGGCGGCCATATTGTCGCCGAAGGCATGAAAATGCAGGACCAGCACGGTACAGGCCCAGTAAACGGAGCCCGCCAGCAGCAGGCCGATCATTAGCGCGCGGGGGAAATCGCGCTCCGGGCGTTTAAATTCCGATGCCAGATGGGCAAAGGCTTCAAGGCCGACGAAGCACCAGAACATCACCGACAGGGCGGCAAAGAGCTGAGAGCTGTCGATATCCGCCGGCGCCGGAAAGGGGATTTGCGCCGGACTAATCCCGCCGCGCCACCAGATAGCGACGATCAGCGCGACGATGAGGACCGCGACCAGCGTTTGTAGGTTCGCGCTGGAGCTGGCGCCTCGCGACCCCACCCACCAGACGATGGCCAGTGTACCCAGCTCCGCAAGCAGCAGCTGGTTGTCGTGCCAGCCAAACAGTGCCTGGCCGAAGCCGGTGGCAATATGCAGCGCCGCCGGCAGGCCAACCGGAATGACCGACAGGAACAGCCAGCCGGTGACGCGTTCCAGATGAGGGCCAAACGCCATATTGACGAAGTGCGCCACGCCGCCCGCGCTGGGGAAGTGGCGGCCAAGTACGGCAAAGACGATGGCGATCGGGAAGACCAGCAGAATGAGCGCGGGCCAGGCCCACAGACTGTTATCTCCCGCCACCAGCGCGGCAAGAGCGGGAACGGCGAAAACGCCGGTGCCGAGCAGCGACGTAGAAAGCAGCCCCACTCCCTGAGCCAGACCTAACTCCTGTTTTAAACCACTCATGATGCCATCCTGCCCTGACAAAAAATCGATGGTATCACAATCGTTTTTACTTATGATGGCGGGCAGACTTGCATCTGTTTCTGTGCGTCAGCGCACAAGGAAAATTTTTTTTTAACTTTCCCCCTTGAAGCGCGAAAACCCACCCCCATCTATCAGGCACTAGCCGGAAAACCGTATACGGGCCGGTGTCACCCATAACTGATAATGACTTTCTCAAAGGAGAGCTATCAATGAGTATTCGTCCGTTACATGATCGTGTGATCGTCAAACGTAAAGAAGTTGAAACCAAATCTGCAGGCGGCATCGTTCTGACCGGTTCTGCGGCAGCCAAATCAACTCGTGGCGAAATCATCGCTGTCGGTAAGGGCCGCATCCTGGAAAACGGAACTGTGCAGCCGCTGGACGTTAAAGTAGGCGACATCGTTATTTTCAACGACGGCTACGGTGTGAAATCTGAAAAAATCGACAATGAAGAAGTGCTGATCATGTCTGAAAGCGACATTCTGGCAATTGTTGAAGCGTAATTCGCGCGCGAAACTGAACGAATTTGAGGAATAGAAAAAAATGGCAGCTAAAGACGTAAAATTCGGTAATGACGCTCGTGTAAAAATGCTGCGCGGCGTGAACGTACTGGCAGATGCAGTGAAAGTGACCCTGGGCCCGAAAGGCCGTAATGTGGTTCTGGATAAATCTTTCGGTGCACCGACCATCACCAAAGATGGTGTTTCCGTAGCGCGTGAAATCGAGCTGGAAGACAAGTTCGAAAACATGGGTGCACAGATGGTGAAAGAAGTTGCCTCTAAAGCGAACGACGCTGCAGGCGACGGTACCACCACCGCAACCGTACTGGCTCAGGCTATCATCGCAGAAGGTCTGAAAGCCGTTGCTGCTGGCATGAACCCGATGGATCTGAAACGCGGTATCGACAAAGCGGTCGTGGCGGCCGTTGAAGAGCTGAAAACGCTGTCCGTACCATGCTCCGACTCTAAAGCCATTGCTCAGGTTGGTACCATCTCCGCTAACTCCGATGAAACCGTAGGTAAACTGATCGCGGAAGCGATGGACAAAGTCGGTAAAGAAGGCGTGATCACCGTTGAAGACGGTACCGGTCTGGAAGATGAACTGGACGTAGTTGAAGGTATGCAGTTCGACCGCGGCTACCTGTCCCCGTACTTCATCAACAAGCCGGAAACTGGTGCTGTTGAACTGGAAAGCCCGTTTATCCTGCTGGCTGACAAAAAAGTCTCCAACATCCGCGAAATGCTGCCGGTTCTGGAAGCCGTTGCGAAAGCAGGCAAACCGCTGGTTATCATCGCTGAAGACGTTGAAGGCGAAGCGCTGGCAACTCTGGTGGTCAACACCATGCGCGGTATCGTGAAAGTCGCTGCGGTTAAAGCTCCTGGCTTCGGCGACCGTCGCAAAGCTATGCTGCAGGACATCGCTACTCTGACCGGTGGTACCGTCATCTCTGAAGAGATCGGTATGGAGCTGGAAAAAGCGACTCTGGAAGACCTCGGCCAGGCGAAACGTGTTGTCATCAACAAAGACACCACCACCATCATTGATGGCGTGGGTGAAGAAGGCGCCATTCAGGGCCGCGTTGCTCAGATCCGTAAGCAGATCGAAGAAGCGACTTCTGATTACGACCGTGAAAAACTGCAGGAGCGCGTAGCGAAACTGGCTGGCGGCGTTGCGGTAATCAAAGTCGGTGCAGCAACCGAAGTTGAAATGAAAGAGAAAAAAGCGCGCGTTGACGATGCTCTGCACGCAACCCGTGCTGCGGTGGAAGAAGGTGTTGTTGCTGGTGGTGGCGTCGCGCTGGTTCGCGTTGCCGCTAAACTGGCCGGCCTGACCGCTCAGAACGAAGATCAGAACGTCGGTATCAAAGTTGCGCTGCGCGCAATGGAAGCTCCGCTGCGTCAGATCGTGTCCAACGCCGGCGAAGAGCCGTCTGTTGTTGCTAACAACGTGAAAGCGGGTGAAGGCAACTACGGTTATAACGCGGCAACTGAAGAATACGGCAACATGATCGACTTCGGTATCCTGGATCCGACTAAAGTGACCCGTTCTGCTCTGCAGTACGCTGCATCCGTTGCTGGTCTGATGATCACGACTGAGTGCATGGTAACCGACCTGCCGAAAAGCGATGCTCCTGACTTAGGCGCTGCTGGCGGTATGGGTGGTATGGGTGGTATGGGCGGCATGATGTAATCGTGCGCTATCCCCCTTAGAAACAAAGAAACCCCCGGGCAGAAATGCTCGGGGGTTTTTCTTTTTCTCATCTTTTTAGTATAAGGTGTACATCCGGGCCAGCGCGTCCAGCTCATTGATCATGGGGAATAACATGCAGGTAAGATATTTAGCAGGGATTGTCGGCGCAGCATTATTGTTAGCGGGTTGCAGTTCCAGCAACGAACTGAGCTCAGGCGGACAGAGCGTACGCTTTGTTGAAGATAAGCCGGGTGCGGATTGCCAGCTGTTGGGGACCGCGACGGGCAAGCAGA
The DNA here is from genome assembly GCF_039594335.1 of Raoultella sp. NCBI lineage: Bacteria > Pseudomonadati > Pseudomonadota > Gammaproteobacteria > Enterobacterales > Enterobacteriaceae > Klebsiella > Raoultella sp. The sequence goes on along the minus strand of NZ_JBCNNS010000033.1, from coordinate 7,338 downwards.
GCAACTGGCTTTCCGGGCACAATGGCGATGAAGGCGGCTCCATGCGTGGCGCGGCGAACGCGCTGCGCAACCAGGCTGCGGCGATGGGCGGCAACGTGATTTATGGCGTGAGCAGCCCGACGCAGAACCTGCTGTCGAGCTTTGTGCCGACCGATAGCGAAATGAACGGCCAGGTCTATAAGTGCCCGAACTGATTTGATTCCGGGCCTCTCCCGTCGAGGGTCAGAGGGGCCTGGGCGAACGCTACGCGTTCAGTCAGTCGGTGAATCGGAGGTCTGCCAGCTTTTCCCCGGCAGACCTTTTCACGCATGTTGTTTTAAACCCAAATCCAGCGGCGTCTTACTTGGCTCACCGCCGATTTCCCGTGCCAGTCTTGGCACCATATAACCTGAAACCAGGGTAAGCAGCTCGCGCATAATGACCCTGGCCTCTTCATCTTCGACCATAAAATGGGCAGCACCCTGGACTTTATCCAGCACATGCAGGTAATAAGGCATGACGCCCGCATCGAACAGGGCATTGCTCAGAGCAGCCAGCGTGTGGGCATTGTCGTTGACGCCGCGCAGCAGGACGCTTTGATTCAACAGCGTGACACCGACCTGGCGCAAGCGTGCCATTGCGGCGCGGAAATCAGCATCGATCTCATTGGCGTGGTTGATATGATTGACCAGCAGCACCTGCAGCGAGGAGCAGGCAAAGCGTGCAACCAGCGCATCGGTAATCCGCGCCGGGATGACGACAGGCAGACGGCTGTGAATGCGCAGACGCTTAATGTGCGGGATCGCCTCCAACTGAGTGAGCAGCCAGTCCAGCTCATGATCTTTTGCCATCAGCGGATCGCCGCCGGAAAAAATAATCTCATCAAGCTGCGGATGCGCGGCAATGTACGCCAGCGCCGCCTGCCAGTTACGCTTATTGCCTTGATTTTCGGCATAAGGGAAGTGTCGGCGGAAGCAATAACGGCAATTTACCGCGCATCCACCCTTGACCAGCAGCAGTGCCCGGTTGCGGTATTTATGCAGCAGACCGGGGACAACGCTGTGCTGTTCTTCCAGCGGATCGGTGGAAAAACCCGGTGCTGAAATAAACTCATCTTGTGAAGTAAGTACCTGACGAAGAAGGGGATCGTTGGGGTTTCCCGGCTCCATTCTGGCGATAAATGCCCGCGGCACGCGCAGCGCGAAGAGGCGTTTTGCTTCGCGTCCCGCAAGCAAGTTCGCATCAGCGTCTACATTTAAAAGATGCAGCAGTTCATCGGGACTGGTCACAACATCTGCAAGTTGCGTTAACCAATCTTCTCTGGATGGGGTATTTAGGGTTACAATATGCGCCATTTTGTGGCTTAGCTACCAATTAACAAATTTAGAGGGCCTTATGGCGACTTACTATAGCAACGATTTTCGTGCCGGTCTTAAAATCATGATGGACGGCGAACCTTATGCCGTTGAAGCCAGTGAATTCGTGAAACCAGGCAAAGGCCAGGCTTTTGCACGCGTTAAACTGCGTCGTCTGCTGACCGGGACTCGCGTAGAGAAAACCTTCAAATCTACCGATTCCGCCGAAGGCGCAGACGTTGTTGATATGAACCTGACTTACCTGTACAACGACGGTGAGTTCTATCACTTCATGAACAACTCCACTTTCGAGCAGCTGGCTGCCGATGCGAAAGCCGTTGGCGATAGCGCGAAATGGCTGCTGGATCAGGCTGAGTGCATCGTGACTCTGTGGAACGGTCAGCCTATCTCCGTCACCCCGCCGAACTTCGTTGAGCTGGAAATCGTTGAAACCGATCCTGGCCTGAAAGGTGATACCGCAGGTACCGGCGGTAAACCGGCGACGCTGTCTACTGGCGCAGTGGTTAAAGTTCCGCTGTTCGTTCAGATTGGCGAAGTCATCAAAGTGGATACCCGCTCTGGCGAATACGTATCCCGCGTGAAGTAATTCATGCCATAGAGGGTTGGCGCAGCAGCGTGCTGCGCCTGCTATAAGTCGTTAAGCAAACCAGGTCATTTACCGCAGGCAAGGAAGATGAACAACGCGATAAAACTTCTGCTGGTGCTCTCTCTGAGCGCAACGTTGCTCACCGGATGCAATACCGCCCGCGGCGTTGGCGAAGACATCCAGGGGCTGGGACATGCGATTTCGCATGCGGTCAGCTAAGCGCCTTTTTTGCCCGACCTTTTTACGACATCCCCGCTTTTCTGTACCGTTTCGCTTACACCTGCCGTATCCTCTTCTCCTTTTCTCTTAAAAAACGCTGAGATTCCGCCATCCTGGGTCAGGTTGTCTATGCTTATAGGGCACGATAACTAAAACTGGTAATAAGGATGACATTATGGTGAAAAAAGCAATTGCAGCGTTCTTTACGGTTTTGGCCCTCTCTTCTGTGCTGACCGCATGTAATACAACACGTGGTGTGGGTCAGGATATTTCAGAAGGCGGCAGTGCCATTTCTGGAGCTGCGACAAAAGCTCAGCAATAAACCCTGACGGTACGGTGACTGGCCGTACCGTTCTTTTCATCGCATGTTCTGCTGGTTATAATCTCTGTGTTTTCATTCACACCTTACGGGACGACCTGTAAGCGTATCGCAGTCGGGGACGGCCCCATCGAGGGAGTCCTGTGTCCTGGTTCATTTTGTTTATCGCCGGTCTGCTGGAAGTGGTCTGGGCGGTTGGTCTGAAATATACCCACGGTTTTAGTCGCCTGGTGCCCAGCGTGATCACCATTGTGGCTATGGTGCTCAGCATGGCGTTGCTGTCATGGGCGATGAAAACGCTGCCTGTCGGCACCGCCTATGCGGTCTGGACGGGAATTGGTGCGGTAGGCGCGGCGATCACCGGCATCGTCCTGCTCGGCGAATCCGCCAGCGCCATGCGTATTGCCAGCCTGGCGTGCATCGTTGTCGGTATTATCGGGCTGAAAATCAGCGCGCACTGACTAATAACGTTGGTTAACCCAGATAAGCTTGCTGACGTCGAAGCCCTGTCGGGTGGCAATGTTCAGCATCTGCTGTTTCACTTCCGGTGAGACCTTCGGCGAGCGGGCCAGCAGCCAGAGATAATCATGGTCTGGCCCGCAGACCAGCGCGTAGCGATAATCTTTATCCAGGGCGATCACGTTGTAGCCGCCGTAGAAAGGGCCGAAAAAGGAGACTTTCAGCGCTGCACGGGTTGGCTGGCCGGTGAAGTAGGCCACGCCATCGGTTGTCTGCCATATACCCCGGTCGGGGTTATAGCCTTTATTCACCACATCCAGTCCACCATCGTCGCGCAGGCTGTAGGTGGCGGTCACTTTTTCAAGACCACTTTCAAATCGATGGTCGAAGCGAGCTATTTCATACCAGGTGCCGAGATAGCGCTGGGCATCAAATGGACTGACCACCGTTACGCCTGGCGGCGGCGTTGGCGTGCTACAGGCAACACCCAAAAACGAGGCGGCAACAACGGCAATAATGGGCAGCACACGCATAGCATTTTCCTTGCTGGCTTTTTAGCTAAGTGTAGATTCTGTCGGGAGAAAAGCGGGGATTTTTTCTGCAAAAGAGAGCCCGATAACAGAATGCTATCGGGCTTCAGGGAGGTTAAATGAATAATACGCCAATCAGCGTCACAACGGTCAGGATCGCGGCCAGGCCGTAGAAGACCCACTTACCATTCGGAACGTGAATTTTCAGATCGTGCATGGCGTGATGGATGCGGTGCAGCCCACACCACAGCGGCAGGACGATCATCAGGAAGATAAAGGCGCGGCCCACAAAACTATGGGCAAAGCTCAGCACACGCTCATAGCTGAATGCATCGCCTGGCGCCAGGCCTAATGGCAGCAGAATACCGACCAGCAGCACCATGACCGGCGCGACAATCGCGCCCCACATACCGCCTGCGCCAAACAGCCCCCAGAATACCGGTTCATCGGAACGTTTCGGGTTGGGATTGATCATTTCAGCCTCCTTACCAGAACAGAGCAACAAACAGGATCACCACGGTCACCAGCGCGGTCACCACCCAGAGCCCTTTAATCACCGGCTCTGGCCCCATTTTTTCACTCTTAATAATGATATTGGCGGCTTTCGGCGCCAGCTCAAACCAGGTTTTGGTGTGCAGCAACGCGGCGCCAAGGGTGATCAGATTCAGGATCACCACCACCGGGTTTTGCAGGAAACCCACATAGCCAGCCCAGCTTTCAGCGCCATTTTTCAGGGCAAAAAGACCGTAAATCAGTATGATACTGAACCATACCGTTGGCACTGCGGTGCCTTCACGCACCATATAGAAGCGATAAAACGGCAGCTTTTTCCACCAGGTGGACGTCATCGGCCGCACGTAGGGTTTGCGTTTAGTCGTCATCATGCACTCCTTAGCGTGGTTTCAGGGTCGCGATAAGAAAGTCTTTCGAGCTTTCTACCTTGCCCTGCTGAATGGCGGCTGCCGGATCGACATGCTTCGGACAGACTTCCGAGCAATAGCCTACGAAGGTACAGGTCCAGACGCCGTTCTGGCCGTTAAGCTGCGCCATACGCTCTTTCTTGCCATGGTCGCGACTGTCTTCGTTGTAGCGATGGGCGAGGGTGATGGCCGCCGGGCCAATAAACTCCGGATTAAGACCAAACTGCGGACAGGCGGCGTAGCACAGACCGCAGTTGATACAGCCGGAGAACTGATGGTATTTGGCCATCTGCGCCGGGGTTTGCTTGTTTGGCCCCTGATCCGGTGTGCGGGGGTTGCCAATAATATAGGGCTTAATGGCCTCGAGACTCTCGATAAAGTGGGTCATATCGACCACCAGATCGCGCTCAATAGGGAAGTTGGCCAGCGCCTCAACCTTAATACCCTTGGTGTATTCGCGCAGGAAGGTTTTACATGCCAGTTTCGGCACTTTATTGACCATCATCCCACAGGAACCGCAGATCGCCATCCGGCAGGACCAGCGATAGCTGAGGTCAGGCGCAAGGTTATCTTTGATATAACCCAGTGCGTCGAGCAGCGAGGTTTGTTCATCATAAGGCACTTCATAGAACACGCTGTGCGGCGCGATGTCGATTTCCGGGTTGTAGCGCACCACTTCAATTTTGAGGTTTTTCATCTCAGCCATTTGCCATCTCCTTCTTCTCGGCTGCTTCCGCTTCTGCGCCATATACGCGTTTCGCCGGCGGCAGAGAGGTAATTTTCACCTCACCGTACTCCAGACGTGTGGTGCCATCTGCATCGCGGAAGGCCAGCGTATGTTTGAGGAAATTGACATCATCACGTTCGGTGCAGCCTTCATCCAGACGCTGGTGCGCGCCGCGTGACTCTTTACGTGCAATCGCGGAGTGCGCCATACATTCAGCGACGTTCAGGCCATGGCCCAGTTCGATGGTGTAGAGCAGGTCGGTGTTGAAGACGCTGGAATTGTCGGTAATGCGCACGCGCTTAAAGCGCTCCTGCAGTTCCGCCAGTTTATCGATGGTTTTCTGCATCAGCTCCGGCGTGCGATAGATACCGCAGCCTTCTTCCATCGACAGCCCCATTTCATCGCGAATTTTCGCCCAGTTCTCGTTACCTTCCTGATTGACGAGGTCTTTAAGACGTTTTTCGACATCGGCAGCCTGCGCGTCCAGCGCGGCAACGTTCATTTCACCAGCTTGTACAGCCCGCTTCATCGCCTGTTCACCGGCGAGGCGGCCAAATACCACCAGTTCTGCCAGCGAGTTGGAGCCGAGGCGGTTGGCGCCATGCAGACCGACGGAAGAACATTCGCCAACCGCAAACAGGCCTTTAATCCGTGTTTCGCACTGTTGGTCGGTTTCAATGCCGCCCATGGTGTAGTGCGCGGTCGGACGGACCGGAATTGGCTCTTTCACCGGGTCAACGCCAACATAGGCTTTAGCCAGCTCGCAGATAAACGGCAGGCGTTCAAGCAGCTTTTTCTCACCGAGATGACGCAGGTCGAGATAAACCACGTCGCCGCGCGGCGTCGGAATGGTGTTGCCTTTACGCCATTCGTGCCAGAAAGCCTGGGAGACTTTGTCGCGTGGACCGAGCTCCATATATTTGTTTTTAGGCTCGCCGAGCGGCGTTTCCGGACCCATGCCGTAATCTTGCAGATAGCGGTAACCATTTTTGTTGACCAGTATACCGCCTTCACCGCGGCAGCCTTCCGTCATCAGTATTCCGGAACCCGGCAGGCCGGTTGGGTGATACTGGACAAACTCCATATCGCGCAGCGGTACGCCGTGGCTCAGCGCCATGCCCATACCGTCGCCGGTGACGATGCCGCCGTTGGTGTTGTAGCGATAGACTCGTCCCGCGCCGCCGGTCGCCAGGACCACCGCGTTGGCGCGGATTTGGACCAGCGAACCTTCCATCATATTCATCGCCACCAGGCCACGGGCCTGACCATCATCGACCAGAATGTCGAGGACGAAGTGTTCATCGAAGCGCTGGATTTGGGGGAACTGGAGGGAGGTCTGGAACAGGGTATGCAGCATATGGAAGCCGGTCTTATCGGCGGCAAACCACGTGCGTTCGATTTTCATCCCCCCGAAGCGACGCACGTTGACGCTACCGTCCGGACGGCGGCTCCACGGACATCCCCACTGCTCAAGCTGGGTCATTTCCGTGGGACAGTGGTGGACAAAGTAATCGACGACATCCTGTTCGCAAAGCCAGTCGCCACCGGCGACGGTGTCGTGAAAATGGTACTCAAAGCTGTCATGATCCTGTGCAACGGCAGCAGAACCTCCCTCGGCCGCAACGGTATGGCTGCGCATGGGATAGACTTTTGAAATCAGTGCGATTTTGGCATGTGGATTTGCCTGCGCCGCGGCAATAGCGGCGCGAAGACCAGCTCCGCCTGCGCCAATAACAGCAAGATCGGCTTGAAAAGTTTGCACGACATTCCTCCAGTTTTTGTTTATTTCGCCGCTGGACTGGCGAAAAAGTATCACTGCTCCTTTATAGGTAAAGGAGTATAGCCGTAGGGTTGATGGGGAAAATTGATGTGTTCGATTTTTTTGTCAATATGTGCGCCGGTTTATCAGCTCTGGTGATGAATTCTCATCGGTAACCGGTTTTCCGTATGCCGCAGGCGCGCCGGTTCGCACAAAATTTGTTTCACCCGACGGTTACGAGTAGACTTCGTGCCCTTGTATGAAATCGGAGAAAGTAACATGAGCGAGACGGCAACCTGGCAGCCGAGCGCGTCCATTCCAAACCTGTTGAAACGCGCGGCGATAATGGCGGAAATTCGCCGTTTCTTTAGCGACCGTGGCGTGCTGGAGGTGGAGACGCCTTGCATGAGTCAGGCGACGGTGACGGATATTCACCTGTTTCCGTTCCAGACCCGTTTCGTCGG